>JAYWHZ010000315.1:0-7877 GCA_043777395.1 Bacteroidota bacterium | reverse complement strand
GTAATCCAGCATGAACGTTGTTTGTCGAGGGGTTTTGTTTTATTAGAATATGAAAATTTTGATGGATTACCTACACCAACAACGACGTACACGATACCTTACGAACCGGATTTGAAAAATCGCCTATGTTTGCAGGTCGAATACAAGGCATCGGACCAAGATATTGCCCGTCGATAGAAGACAAAATAAACCGATTTGCCGAACGAGATAGACACCAAGTTTTTGTAGAACCCGAAGGCTGGAACACCGTCGAAATGTATATTAATGGCTTTTCGACCTCGCTGCCCGAGCAAGTCCAGTTTGATGCCCTCCGTAAAATCGAAGGCTTTGAACACGCCAAAATGTTTAGACCCGGCTATGCCATCGAATACGACTACTTCCCTCCTACCCAACTCAAACTCTCTCTGGAAACAAAAACAATAGAATATCTGTTTTTTGCAGGGCAAATAAACGGCACCACTGGATACGAAGAAGCCGCTTGCCAAGGTTTGATGGCGGGCATCAATGCACACAAAAAAATAAATCAACTGCCCGAACTTATCCTAAAACGCAACGAAGCGTATATCGGCGTATTGATAGACGACCTCGTGAGCAAAGGCACACAAGAACCGTATAGAATGTTTACCTCCCGTGCCGAATACCGAATTTTGTTGAGGCAAGACAACGCCGACATAAGGCTATCCAAAATAGGATTTGAAATGGGACTTTTGCCCGAAGAAAATTATAGACAAGTGGAAGAAAAAATACAATCGACAGAGCAAATCATTCATTATCTCAAAAACAACAGCATCGTACCCGATGAGGCAAATGGTTATCTCAATGAAATAGACTCGGCACAACTGACGCAAAAACAAAAAATTGAAACCATTTTGTTAAGACCCAATGTGTCGCTCGAAGGATTGGCAAGGTGCAATGAAAACCTAAAAAAATATCTTAATACCTTTGACGAAGACCCAAAAGAGCAAGCCGAGATAGTGCTCAAATACGCTTCTTATATCGAAAAGGAACAAGAGATCGCAGATAAAATGGGCAACTTAGATAGCATCAGAATCTACGAAACCTTCGATTACAGCAAAATATCATCGCTATCAATAGAGGCAAAAGAAAAATTATCAAAACTCAAACCTCAAAACCTTGGACAGGCATCACGGGTTTCGGGTGTTTCGCCAGCCGATATTTCGGTGCTTCTGGTGTTTTTGAAACGCTAAAAAGATAAAAATAATTCTAAAATAATAATTGTACCTTTGCAATTCATTATTTCAAAACCAAATTATAAACCAAAATGATTTTTACCAGAAATTTATTACCCAAAATTATGTTGATTGTTGTAGCTGTTTTCGCAGCAATCAATACTCAAGCCCAATGCCCGATAACTGCAGCCCCCACCTCCGTCAATGGCACAGGTGGCTTAAACGTTCCTATCGCCTTATCAGCTACCCCAACAGGCACCAACTCTGTTGTTTGGTACAAAGGGGCTTATGCCGTTGCATCAAGAACAAATGCCTACTCGCTTATCTCAGCGTCGTTGGGTGTAGCAACAGTACAAGCAGCACAAGCCAATACGACGGGTGCTTTCCAGCGAGTTGGAGCGTTGCCCGTAACGACAGGCAGCACGGCACCAACTGCCAATTTCTCTAATGGTCAGTTTTTTAAAGTCCTTGCACCAATGAGCTTGGACTCGATGACACTCATTGCCGTTAATGCAAATGCTCTAAGCGGAACAATCAACATTTCGTTAGCAACTGCCGCAGGCGGCGGACAAGTCATACAAAGTCGCCCATTCGCAATTGCGGCAGGTGCAGCAGGTGCCAAAAAAATATTTTTTGGAGCAACATTAGATACTGGAACCTATTTTATGAATTTTATCTCAACAGGTGGAACCGGCATTTTGTGGAGAACAACCACAGGGTCGGTCTATCCTTACACCATCAATGGGTTGGTATCTATCACGGGCAATAATCTTGTGGGTGGTACTGCTCGTACTTACTACTTCTTTGACTGGATTGTACGCAATGCTTGTATCGGACCAAAAACCAATGTTACTGCAACAGCAGCTTGCACGGGCGAAAAAATATATGTAAAAATGATTACAGACATTTATGGCTCAGAAACCTCTGTATCCTTAGTTGATTCGGCAAATGGCACACTCTATGGCAAACTTGCACCATACCCCGATGTAACGCCTTATAATCTTGCACTCGCAACACGCATAGACAGCGTGTGTATTCCCAACGGTAGAAGAGTGATATTAAAAGTAATGGATTCCTACGGCGATGGTCAATGGGACGGAACAAACAAAGGCAAATACGAACTTTATAGAATGTGCGGCGGTGTAAAAAGAGTATTCGCAATGGGCGATAGTACCCTGCGATACGGTGGCGTGGCACCATTGCCAAATGCCTCTTTCGACTCCGTAAGGTTTACAAACAGTTGCCAAACAAAAAACATCACCTTCAGATTTGATAGCCGATTGCTACCTACACTCAATACAGGAGGTATAAGTATAGCAGGCAACTTTCAAGGTTGGACACCAGGTGCAACACCGATGATACAAGTCGGCACAACAGGCATATACACCTACACCGCTGCTATTGAACCAGGCACAGCATTGGAATATAAATTTGTAAATGGAAACGCTTGGGGACCAAACAACGACGAACGTGCAATACCAGCGGCTTGTGCCAATGCAAATGGAAACCGATTCTTCACAATGCCCAATAAAGACACAATAATGCCCGTTATCTGCTTCAACAAATGCAGCGGCTGTACCGTAAACGTTACGTTTGGAGTAGATATTGCAGGAATAGCACCCGATGCAAACGGAATGCACCTTGCAGGTAGCATACAAGGCTGGAACCCAGCAACAACGCCGATGATCAGAGTCGGAACAAGCACAGTCTTTAAAGTAACTCTGCCCGCCGAACCACTAACTACATACGAATACAAATTTGTAAATGGAAACGCTTGGGGACCAAACAACGACGAACGAAACATCCCTGCCGCTTGCTCCAACGCAGGTGGAAACCGACCATATACATCAACCAAACTCGACACAATACTCCCTGTCGTTTGCTTTGCAAGATGTGTGTTCTCACCAAGCTGCACCGTAGGCATCAACGAAGAATTAACCCAACAACTGCAAGTCTATCCAAATCCTGCAACCGATGTCGTCAATCTAAACTACGCATTCAACACGGCTAAAAACCTAAACATTGAACTGTATAGCATCGTTGGTAAAAGCATATACACACGAAATGAACTCAACACCCAATACGGAAAAATAGAAATTCCATTAACCAGCATTCAATCGGGTGTTTACTACATTAAAATAACCGACGGCGAAGAGCAAATCATCAAACAACTGCTCATCCAAAAATAATTGTTCGTACCAAATAAAAAAACCTCAGACACAAACGTTTGAGGTTTTTTTTATGCTCTAAAAATTCAATCTAAGACTATTCATTAATCTACATTTCTCGACAATTCACGGCGTACGTCTTTTTCTTTCAAGGTTTCACGTTTGTCGTATAGTTTTTTGCCTTTGGCTAATGCAATTTCCAATTTTACAAAATTTCTGTTCGAAGTATATAATTTAATTGGAATAATCGTTAGACCTTTGTCCTTCAATTTGTTTTGAAGTTTGTTGAGTTCTTTGCGTTTGAGTAAAAGTTTGCGTTCTCGAAGCGGCGTGTGGTTGTTGTATGAAGCTTGGTCGTAGCCCGAAATATGTAGGTTTTTGACCATCAACTCGTTGCCATTAAAAACACAATAGGCATCGGTCAAATTGATTTTGCCAGCCCTAATCGATTTTACCTCACTGCCCACCAATTGAATGCCCGCCTCGAAGGTCATTAAAAAAAAATATTCAAAACTTGCTTTTCTATTATTGACAATCATATATTTATGTTTAATTTTACAAACGAAAAACAAATATAAAAAATTTTGACCACATAGACTTGAAAAACACCATTAAACCACAAAAAAAAATAGTCATCGTTGGTCCTGCCTATCCCCTACGGGCTGGAGGCATGGCGACTTTTAACGAACGCATGGCAAAAGCGTTTCAAGATGAAGGGCATTTGGTCCAAATCATCACGTTTTCGCTCCAATATCCATCAATCCTCTTTCCCGGAAAAACCCAATATTCGGACGATAAACCACCCCAAAATCTCAATATAAAAGTCTTAATCAACAGCGTAAACCCTTTTTCGTGGATTAAAACCGCCCGCTACATCAACCAACAAAAGCCCGATGTGGTCATCTTTCGCTATTGGATGCCGTTTATGAGTCCTTGTTTGGGAACTATAGCCCGACTGATAAGCCAGAAAATTGAAAAAATAGCCCTCTGCGACAACATCATTCCACACGAAAAATTTCCGTTTACAAATAGCCTAACCCAATATTTTTTAAATGCCATAGACAAAGGCATCGTACTGTCGAAAGCCGTCGAAAAAGATTTTCTAAAATTTGCACCCAACAAAAAAGTCATCACACTCAACCATCCTCTATACGACAATTTTGGGTCATTGATAGACACCCAACAAGCCAAAAAAATACTCCAACTGAACCCCCAAAAAAAATATATCCTCTTCTTTGGATTTATTCGTGCCTACAAAGGTCTCGACTTGCTGCTCCAAGCCTTTGCAAAAACCAACATCGACAAAACCAACATCAACCTTTTGGTTGCAGGCGAATTTTATGACAAACCCGATGCCTATCTCAAACTCATCAAAACATTGGAAATCGAAAAAAACGTTGTCCTTCATACCCATTTTATCGACAACGACAACGTGAAACTCTATTTTTCGGCTGCCGACCTCGTGGCTCAAACCTACCGAAACGCAACCCAAAGCGGCGTATCCCAAATTGCTTTTCACTTTAACAAACCCATCTTGGTTACAAACGTTGGCGGTCTCAACGAGATAGTCCAACACCAACACACGGGATACCTCGTAGAGCCAAACACAGAAGACATAAAACTGGCTATCGAACATTTTTTTGATACAACAGCAAACCACAACTATACTGAAAATATCAACACCAAAAAACAAGAATATTCTTGGAAAATGTTTATAAACAACATATTAAACATATAAATAAATTAAATATACACAAATTCAAAACCATGCACAATTATCAAATCTTGCTCCAACACATCTTAGCCCACGGCATCGAAAAAAACGACCGAACGGGCATCGGCACCAAATCAATATTTGGCTACCAAATGCGTTTCGATTTGCAAAAAGGCTTCCCGCTGCTCACAACCAAAAAAATTCATTTCAAATCCATAGTCTATGAGCTACTCTGGTTTCTAAAAGGCGACACCAACACCAAATACCTCAACAAACACAACATCAAGATTTGGAACGAATGGGCAGACCCAAATGGAGACCTCGGACCCATCTACGGCAAGCAATGGACCTCGTGGCAAACCTACGAAGGCAATAAAACCATTAACCAAATCGAAAACCTAATCCAAACACTCAAAACCAACCCAGATAGCCGACGCATGGTCGTTTCGGCATGGAATGTAGCCGACCTTGCTGCCATGAAACTCGAACCCTGTCATGTGCTGTTTCAGTTTTATGTAGCCCAAAACAAACTCTCCTGCCAACTCTACCAACGCAGTGCCGACGTGTTTTTGGGCTTGCCGTTCAACATAGCGAGCTACGCACTTTTTACGATGATGGTCGCACAGGTAGCCGGCTTAGAACTCGGCGAGTTTGTGTGGACAGGCGGCGACACACACCTCTATCTGAACCACATGGAGCAAGCCAACTTGCAACTCACCCGAACGCCCTACGACTTGCCAACGATGCACATAAACCAAAACGTGACCGATATTTTTAAATTTCAGTTTGATGATTTTGAACTCAAAAACTATCAATGCCACCCAGCAATCAAAGGCGAAGTGGCAATCTAACCCACAAACCATCAACTCCATTTTTTAATTAAAACTTTTATACTTATCTTTGTCGTAGGTATCAAAACCGATTTTGCAAAAAAAAACTCAAATCAAAAACACATAAAAAAATGAACACAAACAAACTATTAGCCCTACTCCTTTTGGCAACAATGCCTTTGCTCGCCTTCAAAAGCCTCGATAGCGGCAAATATTTTACCAAAGATGGCTACATATCCTTTTTTTCTAAGACCAACGCCGAAAACATCGAAGCACACAACCGCAAAGTTACTTCGGTGGTCGATGCAGCCACAGGGCAAATCCAGTTTGCAGTGCTGATGAAAGCCTTCGAATTTGAAAAAGCATTGATGCAAGAGCATTTTAATGAAAACTATGTAGAGTCAGACAAATTTCCAAAAGCTGAATTTAAGGGAAAAATCGTTAATGTCTCAGACATAAATTTTGCCAAAGATGGTAGCTATCCCGCCAATGTGGTCGGCGATTTGACCCTACACGGCATCACCAAACCCGCCACCGCCAAAGGCACGTTTGCCATCAAAGGCACGGGTGTAGAAGCCAAGGCAGTGTTCAAAATCGTGCTTGCCGACTACAAAATTGCTATCCCGTCGGTGGTCAAAGACCAGATAGCCAAAGAAATCGAGATAAGAGTAAACATAAACTACAAGCCACTCGCCAAATAAACATATACCATAAACCCACACAAAAGCCATGAATAAATATTTTTTAACCTTGTTTTTTGCTTGCTTTGGATTGGCTCATGCTGCCTTTTCGCAAGACGACTTGCTGGCTCTGCTGGCAGATAGCACCAAACCCGAACCCACTTTTGTGCGTTCGACGTTCAAAAACACACGCATCATCAACGGGCATTCGGTCGAAAACGTGGCACAAGGCGTGATGGAATACCGCATTTCGCACCGTTTTGGTTTCATTAATACAGGCTTCTACGATTTGTTTGGATTAGACAATGCCCTGATGCGAAACGGTTTTGGTTATGGGCTGACCGAAAACCTCGAAATCGGTATTGGTCGCTCCAATTTTGCTAAGTTTTATGATGGCTATGTCAAATATAAACTGTTGAGGCAACAAACGGGCATCAAAGAAATTCCTGTTTCGGTGTCCTATCTTGCCACGATAGCCATCACGGCACGTCGTTTTCCTGACCCCAACGCCGAAAATAAGTTCAGTTCTCGCATCTATTATACCCACCAAGTGCTTGTTGCCCGAAAATTTAGCGACCGATTTTCTGCCCAGCTCACGCCAACCCTCGTACACCGAAACGCCGTAGATTTTCGGACCGAAAAAAATGATATATACGCCGTCGGGTTTGGTGGACGCTACAAAGTTACCAACCGAATAGCGATCAATGGCGAATATTTTTATGTGTTGCCCAATCAATTGGCTGCTGGCTTGAGAAATTCGGCGGCGTTGGGTGTTGATATTGAAACGGGCGGACACGTTTTTCAGCTTCATTTTACCAATTCGACTTCCATGATAGAGCAAGGATTTATTACCCAAACGACGGGCAAATGGCTCGATGGTGGCATTCATTTTGGCTTCAATGTGTCGAGGGTGTTTACGTTGAGAGACCGAAAAAATAAAAGTTAATGCTCTTTTGTGATGTTTGACCAACAGACCGCCTGCGATTTAAATGTTGAAGTAAAAAACCCAGTAGAACGAACTTTTATTGGGCTTTTTGGTCTAAAATCAACTAAAACTGAACACAAATTGTTTATCATTAAATAAAATTGTAGTTTTGCATATTCAAACACAAATAACACCAATACATCAATCAAAAAATGAATAAAATCACGACCATATACGCCGAATCTACGCCCAACCCTGAGAGCATGAAGTTTGTTACAAACCAGTATCTGCTACAAAACGCAAGCGTAGATTACCGAACCGCAGACTCGGCAATGGATTCGCCGCTGGCAAGCAAACTGTTTGAGTTTCC
>JAYWHZ010000314.1:0-7893 GCA_043777395.1 Bacteroidota bacterium | reverse complement strand
GTCGTTTTGGTTGGCTAATCTCATTTTTTTTGGAATAAATTTTTTCGTTGAGGTCAATATTTTCACCTGCAAAGAAGTTTTTATATTTTTTCATCGTTTCTTCTATCTGGTTCGAGACCACCAATACCGCTTTGGGTTTGAGGGCATAAAGCGTTGGTATTTTGGCTCTAAAACCTTTTGTCCATTTGCCTTGTTCGAGTTTTTCGAGTATTTTTTTGCCCGTTGGGTCGCTTTCATTGATTATCACAATTTTGTTTTCGAGGTCCAAACCCGACAAATCCGAATAGTTCTGATTGTCGATGCCATAGCCCAAAAACACGATGTCGCTGCCTTCGATTTGGAGCTGCGAGACGTTGCGGTAGCAGTAAAAATCTTTGAGATACTGATACCGTTTTTCACCAGCCATAAAATCGACTGCCACGATTTGTTCGCTTAACAGCGGCACTTTTTGGAGAAAAGTTGTTTCGTTTGTGCCGTTATATTGCTGGATTGCCAAGGGTTCAAACCCCGATTTTTGGAGTTCTTTGACGAGGTATTCGGCGGCTATGGTCTGCCCTTGTTGCCCTGTGCCTCGTCCTTGACATTCTTTGCCTGCCAAAAACATCAGGTCGGTTTTCATGGTTTGGGCATTAAATTTTTGGCTGATGTTGGGTTCTGGATATTGAGCCAAAACTGGGCTGCAAGCAATGGCATAGGCTGCCACGAGGCAATATTTTTTGAGCATTGGTTTGTTTTTTTAATTTTTTGGTTTTGAAAGGGATATTTTTATTGTTTATTAAGTTCCAAATCACGAATAATTTTCGTGAGTGAATCGGTGTACAAAAGTTGTTGTTTTTTATATTCGTAAAGCTTGATGTTATCCCTTTTCAAACTGTCGATAAACCGATTTTGTTTGCCAAAGAGTTTGACGACGCTATCGAGTTCCAATCGCTTGATGACCACTTCTTCTTCGAGCGAAGTCATGAGCAGGTCGAGTTCCGCATTTTGCCCTCTAAACTTCGTGAGTTCCTCCATTCGGTCTTTTATTTGCTGATTTTTATTGCTGATGAGTTTTTGGGCTTCGTTTTCGAGCGTCCGTTTGCCGTTCCAGCTATAAAATCCAGCCACTATCAAGGCAGCAATCACCGCACCAAGTATATATTTGGGCTGTTTGTAAAATGGGTCGTGTGTTTTTGTTTCTGTATCCGAATGGTAAGACATGATTTTTAATTAAATGATGATTATAATATTTTTTTACTTTTTAATTGTGATATAGCCCTCAAAAGTTGTGCTAAAAAACCCTTAGATGTGTCTATGGTTCTATTTTATTTTTTTTAATTTCAATGCGTCCATCATTTTATGGTAAATTTCGGTGTTTTCGTAGATGCCATTAAACTTTTGAGCACCTTTGCCGTAGGCATAAACGGGAATGAGCGTTGCCGTGTGCAGCTTGGTCGTAAAACTCCCTCGTGGGTCTTTTCGCTCCACGCTGCCGGCTGTGATAGACGTGCCGCCCGTTTCGTGGTCGGCGGTGATTATCACGAGCGTGTTGCCGTCTTTGTCCGCAAAATCCAACGCCGCCCCAATAGCTTTGTCAAAATCAATGACTTCGTTCATGATATAATCCAAGTCGTTGTTGTGTCCGCCCCAATCAATCTGCGAACCCTCAACGAGCAAGAAAAAGCCCTTGTCGGCATAGTCTCTACCCAATATTTCAATGGCTTTTTTGGTGCCATCGAGCAAGGTTTCGCCTCTGCCCTCCGATATTTTTTTGGGTTCTTTGGCAGCCGTGAAGGCAAGCAATTTTTTGCCCTCAAAGGTTCTAAAATCCATCGAAGTATCCAAGACGGTATAGCCTTTTTGGCGAAGTTCAGCCGATAGGTTTCGCCCGTCGGAGCGTTTTTCAAAATAATTTTCGCCGCCGCCAATGCCAATATCGACGGTTTGTTTCAAAAAATCGAGGGCAATCGGTTCTATGTCGGAGCGTTTGGGCTGGTGTGCATAAAACGAAGCGGGCGTGGCGTGGGTGATGGTACATGTTACGACAATGCCCGTGCCGAGACCTTCGTTTTTGGCAGTTTCCATGATGGTTTCTTTCGGTATCGAGTCTTTATCGACCCCAATGGCGTAGTTGTAGGTCTTTTCGCCTATTGAAAACGCCGTAGCACCCGCAGCCGAGTCGGTAATGAGTTGGTCGGCGGAGTTGTTTTTGTGCAAGCCTATGTGCTTGATGCGTTCGATGTTGAGGTGATTGCCATTTTTGAGCATTCCGGCGTAGAGTTGCGTTGCACCCATGCCGTCGCCAATCATAAAAATGATGTTTTTGGGTCGTGAACCTTCCATTTTTGAGTTGGAAACGGTATCAGTCATCAGTTTTATTTTTTTGTCTTGGGCATGCGTGTTTTCAAGTGAGAAACACAAAATGACAACGGCAATTTTTAATCTATTCATTGCTTAATAATTTATTTTTTGAATCAAAATAGTTTGGGTTAATAAAAAATAGACTCCTAAAAAGGTTTTTCGATTTCTATGAACTCTCTTTTTAGCTGCGAGATAATCCAAGAGTCCCAATATTTGCCGTCTTCGAAGCAGTTTTGACGCAAGTGTCCATCTTTTTTGAAGGCAAATTGATTGGTAAAGAAGTCTATTTTTCTGGTATCAAATTCATACAGTTCCATCCATATTTTGTTGAGGTTCAACGTATTGTATCCGTAGTTCATCAGTAGCCAAGCACTTTCTTTGGCGTAGCCTTCGGTGTCTATGTAGTGTTGGTTTTCGCCAATATAAAACGAGAAGTCTGCAAACCGAGCTATCCAGTCTATATAGAGCAAACCGCCAGCCCCAATGGGTTTTTGGTCGGCGAGCCTCACGATGGTAAACATAAAACTCCGTTGGTTGTTGACGAGAGATTGCAGCCACAGGGTTTGGTTTTCTGTGGAGAGTTCTCTAAATTCTCTAAAATTTTTTCTGAAATCGGGCAAGTTTCGCCAATCTTTGAGCAAGGGCAAGTCTGTTTGCTCTACGGCTCTTAACCCAACCAATGAACCACTAATCATATTTTTTTAGTTAAATATTTATATTTTTTAATGTTTTGCTATGCCAATTTCTCGATTTTTGCCCTCGATTTTTCACCCTGTCGCAGCGACAAATAATACATCACAGGCACCACAATCAGCGTTAAGAAAGTAGAAAACGTAAGCCCAAAAATGATGGTGTACGACAGCGGTCCAAAAAACACGACGTTGTCGCCGCCAAAGAAAATATGTGGATTGAACTCCGAAAACAACTTAAAAAAGTCGATATTTAAGCCTATGGCCAGCGGTATCAAGCCCAAAACGGCTGAGCCAGCGGTGAGTATCACGGGTGTCATGCGTATTCTGCCTGCTTCGGCTATGGCTTGTTTGAATGTTCTGCCGCCGCTTTCGAGCAACACATCGGTGTATTCTATGATTAAAATGGCGTTTTTGACCACAATACCAGCCAACGCCACAATACCGATGCCCGTCATAACGATAGAAATATTCATGCCAAAGATACTAAAACCAAGCAAAACACCAATGATGCTAAACAAAATTTCGGAGATGATAATCAAAGGTTTGCTCAATGAATTAAACTGAATGACCAAGATAATCAGTATCAAACCAATAGAAATCAAAAGGGCGTTGCTCAAAAAAGCCATCGATTCTTTCTGCTCTTCTTGCTCGCCACCCATAGAGATGGTGCAGCCTTCGGGTGCCTTGAAACTGGCAACGGCATCTTGAATATTTGCCACGACTTCGTTGGGGTTGTAGTCCGAAAGCACGTTTGAACCCAGCGTAACAATCCGTTTTTGGTTCTTGCGTTTGATGCCGCTATATGTCGTCGAATATTCGGTGGTAGCCACCGACGAGATAGGAATTTGCCTGACCAAGCCCATTTTTGCCATGTCTCTAAACGTGATTTTGGCATTCATCACCGCATCAATGTTTTGGCGTTGGCTCGGCAAGTACCGCAACACAATCGGATATTCGTCGTTGGCATCTCTAAATTTGGATATTTCTTTGCCAAAAATCGCCGTTCTCAATTCGGAGCCTATCTGCCCTGTAGCTATGCCTTCTCTTCGCATGCGTTCACGGTCGATGCGTATCAAAAGTTCGGGATTATTGACCACCAAGTCCGATTTGAGTTCTTCTACGCCGCCGATTTGGAGTGAGTCTAAGTAGCGTTTGAGATTTTGGGAGGTTGTGGTTAATATTTTAAAGTCGTCGCCTGCTATTTCTATGCTGATGGGTTTGCCTGTTGGCGGTCCGCTTTGTTCTTGGTCTACGGTGATGGTTGCACCAGCAATGCCTTTCACTTTTTGCCTGATGGCATCGATGAGTGGTTTGGTGGCTTCGCCGTTTCTTTTTTCAAATGGTACGAAGGCAATTTGAACACGGCTTTTGTGTGGCGATACGCTTCGGTCGCCATCTTGCGGGTCGGTGGCATTGACGGCTACGTTGGAGATAACCGATTCGACCAGCGGGTTGTTGGTACCGATGGCTTCATAAACCCGACTTTCTATGATTTTTGTAACCGAATCGGTGGCTTCTTGGCTTGTGCCAGCAGGCAATACATTGTAAACAAAAATGATGTTGGGGTCGCCAGTGGGAAAAAATTCTACCTTCAAACCAAAAATGGCAGGGGCAATAAGGCTAATGATAAGCAATAAAACCGTACTCCCAATGACAACAATCGGATTTTTGCCCTCTAAACAGCGTTCCAAAAAACGTCCATACCAGCGTTGGGCTTTGGGCCAAGTGGTAAACTGAAACCGATGAATGGCTTTGACCAATATTAGATTGTAGAACCACAAGGCAGCGATGACAAAAATCCAAAAATTGCCCAGACCAAAATTGCCAAAAATATAGGTTGCAATGGCTACCAAGCCCAAGATGACGCTCGACAAGATGAGACCGTTGTTGGGATTATTTTTTTTGTTTAAACCTATTTTGTCCAAGATTCCTACCAAAAACAGCACGGGCGGCAAGGCGAGTAAGTTGCGTTTGACACGGCTGTCGTTGGGGTTATTTTCGTCTTCCATAAAATCGACGGCAAACACCGGATTGATGATATAGGCTACAAACAGCGACGAGAGCAGGGCAATAATCAAGGTTATGGGTAGATAAAAAATAAATTTACCAATTATTCCGCCCCAAAATGCCAAGGGTATAAACGGTGCAATGGTCGTCAGTGTGCCAGATAGTACGGGAACAAACACCTGCCCTGCGGCGAGTTTGGCGGCTTTTATGATAGGCATTTTGGTTTCGGTATAGATGCGGTGCGTGTTTTCGATGACCACAATGGCATCATCGACCACAATGCCCAGAGCCAATATAAAGGCAAACAAAACCATTGTATTGAGTGTAAAATCTATCGTTGGGAGCAATATAAACGCCAAGAGCGACGAGATAGGAATTGATAGAGCCACAAACAAAGCATTCGTTCCACCCATAAAAAACATGAGAACCAACGTTACCAATACAAAACCGATGATGATCGTGTTGATCAGGTCGTTGAGCGATGTACGTGTTTGTTCAGATTGGTCGCCCGTTATGGTGATGTCTAATGTTTTGGGTACGGTTTCTGATTTTTGTTTTTGTGTGATGAGGTCTCTTATTTTGTCTGATGCGGCGATGAGGTTTCCGCCGCCTCTTTTGATGACGTTGAGCGTAACGACGTTTTTGCCTGCGAGGCGTGCGTAGCTTTCTTTTTCTTTGTAGCCATCGGTGATGGTTGCAATGTCTTTTAGAAAAATGGGGTTGCCTACGGCAGAATTGATGATGACGTTTTGGAGTTCGTCGATGGTTTTAAATTCGCCTATGGCTCTAATGCTTCGTTTCATGCCGTCCATCGTTATTGTTCCGCCCGAGATGGTGATGTTTTCGTAGGCGATGGCGTTTTCTACGTCGCTGAGTGCAATTTGAGCGGCTTGCATTTTATACATATCTACGTCTATCTGTATTTCTCGTTCCAAACCACCGACGACATCGACCCGTGTGATTTCCGAAAACTCTTCGATGCCATCTTTGAGGTTATCGGCATAGCGTTTGAGTTTTGTCAGGTCAAAATCGCCCGATAGGTTAATGTTCATAATGGGTATTTCGGACAAGTCCACCTCGATAACGTTGGGCTGCTGCAAGAGGTCTTTGGGCAGGTCGGGTTTGGCTTTATCGACGGCATCTTTCACTTTTTCTTTGGCGGTTGCTACGTCAAATTCGGTATCAAACTCCACAATGACGGTAGAGAAATCTTGGAGCGAATTGGAGGTCAGTTTTTTGATGCCCGACACCGATTTGAGTTTTTTCTCGATGGGTTTGGTTACGGTATTTTCGATGTCGCTCGGCGAAGCACCCGGATAGATGGTGCTGATGTAGATGGTCGGGATGACGACTTCGGGAAACTGCTCTTTGGGAATGCTGTTGTAGGCAGAAAAACCTGCCAAGCAGATGATAGCCGTTAAGATGTAGATGCTCACCTTGTTGTCGATAGACCAACTGGTGGCAAAAAATTCTTTTAGTTTTTCTTGCATTTGGGTTTATTGTGGTGTATTTGGGTTTAATATTTGGGTTTTTAGCGTTTGAAAACCATAAATTTGAGCAATTCAAAGCCCGAATCGACGGGTGTTTTGCCGAGTAAATCGGCAGTAAAGTTGATAGATTTTTCGATGGCAAGGTCTGTTTTTTCATTGTCTTGGCTCTTGTCTCGCAGCCAAAAATTAAGGATAAACAAAAAATCTGTCCACAAAACATGCTTGTAATAACTGCTCAACACCAATCTTTTAGCGATTTCTTGTGTCTGTTTGCCTTCCTCTATCAGCAGGTTCGTGTATGTCAGATAGTCTTTTTTAAATTCATTCAACACACTTTCTTTTTCCGCAAGCTTGGCAAACAAGGTTTTTTTATACACCGTTTGAACAAAATTTTTGTTGGCATTAAAATTATTAATCAACGTAAAAAGCAAAGCCAATAATTTTTCTCTCACCGAATATTTGAAATAAACGTCGCCGTCGGCGTGCAGCTGTTCGATGGTTTGAGCCAACAACTGGGCAAAAATGGCTTGCTCTAACTCGATAGTCGAACTGTATTGTTTGTAAAATTCGGTGCTGTCCAAGCCCTCGTTTTTCAAAAAATGAGCCAGCGAAATGGGTCTTTTCTTGTTTTTATTGAGATAGTTGAGGTAGGTTTGTTGGGCGTTGGTTGTCATGGTTTTTTGGGTCAATGGTGGATTGTTGTTTGTCGTATTAGGTGTTCAAAAGCCTGCTGGTCGGTTTCAAACGTGAGGTCTTTGTCGGGGTTTAGGGTATCAATGGCTTTAAAAAATAGGTTCAAAACGCCATTTTCAGGTTTGTTTTGGGCTATTTTGGCATTAATCTGCTCCAAATCGAAATTGCCAACAGGACAAACCAGATAGTAAACGGGCATGACTTGCGTGTGGGGCTCAAACGAAGACATTTGGGCAAAATCGGTGGTATAAATGTGTTTCAAGACCTCAATTTTTGTGTCCAATTCTTCTTGCCACTCTCGCCCAAGGCATTCGATGGTGCTTTCGCCAAACTCCAAACCGCCACCCACAAATTTGCTTAGCGGCTTGCCTTTATATTGCTCGTGAGAGAGCAATATTTCGTTGTTTTGATTGACATACAAACCGTAAACCCGTATCGAAAAATTCATTTTTAATGCGTTGATTTTTTTGATTTCGACCACAAAATTACAACCAAATTACCTTATTTTCTCAAATTTCTTTAAAACCATTCGTTTTCCAAAAAAAAAATTGAACCAACGCCCGATGGCGTTATTTATTTAAACCCCTGTCTAAAAAAGCAATAAAATTACCCACATTGAGGTCAAAAGCCGTTGGTTCGGTCAGTAATTTTTCGCTCTGGGCATCTATCAG
>JAYWHZ010000313.1:0-2358 GCA_043777395.1 Bacteroidota bacterium | reverse complement strand
CAGCAGGTCTAAAAAACAGTACAGCACAGAGCGGTGATTTATTTTGCATCAGATTTTCATTTGGGTTCGCCAAACTACCAACAGAGTTTAGAAAGAGAAAAACACATTGTGGCTTGGCTCAGCAGCATAGAAACCAACACGGAAGCCTTGTATCTGGTGGGCGATGTGTTTGATTTTTGGTGGGAATACCGCTACACAATTCCGAAATATGGCACCCGTTTTTTGGGAAAAATAGCCCAGATGACTGATAGCGGCATTCCTGTTTATGTGTTTACGGGCAACCACGATGTGTGGCTCGGTAGCTATCTGGAGCAAGAACTGGGTGTCAAAGTCATTCGTGAACCCATAGAGCAGACGCTCGGCGGCAAGCGGTTTTATATTGGACACGGCGACGGTCTGGGACCTGGCGATTACAGTTATAAGTTTATCAAAAAACTGTTTGTCAATCCATTTTTGCAATGGTGTTTCAGCCGTTTGCACCCCAATTTGGCGTTTTGGCTCGCTACCTCGTGGTCTAAACGCAGCCGAATGCACAGCCAAGAAAGCGATGTTTACTTGGGCAACGACCGTGAGTGGCTCTATCAATATTGCAAGGCTCAGCTGATTTTAGACCCGCAGATAGATTTTTTTGTTTTTGGGCATCGACATTTGCCCTTAGATGTTGAGATAGAATGCTCGTTGGCACGCTATTTGAACTGTGGCGATTGGTTTAAGCATTGTTCGTACGTCGAATTTGATGGCAACGATTGTGTTTTAAAAAGGTATCAGCCTTAATTATTTTTATTGATACATCGTATTTTTCATTCAAACCATTTAAAATTAATTTATAAAACCCTTTAAAAAATCCTTACAAAAATGTTAGAACAACTGATGAAACTCGTTCAGCAGCATGCCGGCGAGTCGATTGTAAACAATCCAAACGTTCCCAACGAACACAACCAAGCAGCTATAGAAACAGCCACCAACGGTATTTTTAGTGGTTTGCAAGAGCAGATTTCGGGCGGTAATGTGGCTAACTTGCTCCAAATGTTTCAAAACGGCGGCGGTCAAGGCATTCAAAACAACGGTGTTGTGAGCGGCATAGCAGGCAACGTAGCCAACCAACTGATGCAAAAATTTGGCATCAGCAATGGCGTTGCACAAGGCATCGTGAGCAGTTTGATACCGACGGTGATGAACAGTTTGGTGAGCAAAACCAACAATCCCAACGATTCGAGCTTCGATTTGCAGGGCATCGTACAGTCTTTGGCTGGCGGTGGAGCGGGGCAGCAAGGCGGCGGTTTCGATATGTCGTCGGTCATGAACCTCATTGGCGGCATGGCGGGCGGCAACAATTCAAACGCCGAAGCACCCCAACAAGGCGGTTTGGGTGGCTTGATAGGCAATCTGTTTGGCAAAAAATAACACTCTGCGACACATCTAAAAACCAAAAAATCTATTGCACCCGTTCAAAAGGGCAGCGATAGATTTTTTTTATAGATTTTTTATAATCCTTTGTGTTTGTGTGTCATTAAAAATAAAAAAAAATGGAAAGAGAATATCTCATCCTCCTCCACTGAAACAATTAAACAATTTTAAACAAAACAAAGTATATTTTTATGCCTCAAAAAATAGGCGATATTCAAACGTATTAATTCAATCTTAGGTCTTCGTAAAAATAACAGTTGGGTGGGTTTAGGACCTCTAAATTCTCTGCATGTAATGATGGTGCAAAGTAACGACAGTTTTTTTGACCTTGCAATACCCTAATCAGGGTATTTTTTGCCCCACAATTGGAGCGGTTAAAAAAAAATGGAGACAAAATATCACATCTTGCACTCCTGAAACAATTAAACAATTTTAAACAAAACAAAGTATTTTTTTATGCGTTCTCTTCGACAGAGTGTTCGCATTTTTTTGCACGGTGTTGCTGCTGTGCGTGTAGTAATAAATTTTAAAGAACTTACTGAATATTAGGTTTTGGGTGTGGTTTAGGACTTACAAATGTCCTTCTTTTATTATAGTACAAAGGTAGGGGCGATTTACAAACCCCACAATACCCTTGTTAGGGTATTGTGGGGTTGTGTCGCTGTTTTATTTGTCAGAAAGTATAATTGGTGCACTTCCTTTACCCATAAAAATAATTTTGGTATTAGGAGATGTGGCAATTTCTTTTTGTGCTTTTATTTGTTCGTATTGCAATTGTTTATCGGTTAAACCACTCGAAATAATTTTTTGATAATCAGCAATACCTTGAGCTTCTACTCTTTTTCTTTCTGCTTCTTGTTTTTCTTTTTGAAGTACAAAAGTCATTTTTCTTTTTTCTATTCTCTAAAGGTCTTTTTTTTTATTTGTCAGAAAGTATAATTGGTGCACTTC
>JAYWHZ010000312.1:0-2362 GCA_043777395.1 Bacteroidota bacterium | reverse complement strand
AGAATGGGAGTTTATAGATTCAAAAATTAAGGCAACCGAATTAATGAATGTAAAGAAATAAACAACAAAAATCAACAAACCCTATCACCTACACCGATGCTCATCAAATTATACGAACAAAATATCGACGAACGGCAAGTCAAAAAAATTGTCTATTGTCTCAAAAACGGCGGCGTAATCATCTATCCAACCGATACCGTCTATGCTTTTGGCTGCGATTTATACAACAAAAAAGCCATCGAACGCATCAGTAAACTTAAGTTTTTGCCCGAAAACAGCGATAAATATACCCTTATCTGCGAAAACCTAAGCCATCTGTCCGACTTTTGTGCCCAAATCTCAAACCCTACTTTTAAGGTTATGAAACGCCTGCTGCCGGGTGCTTTTACGTTTATTTTGAAAGCCAACACAGAAGTACCAAAACTGTTTCGGAGCAATAAAAAAACCGTTGGCATCAGAGTGCCAGACAATGCCATTGCCCAAAAAATCGTTCAGGAACTGGGCAATCCGCTTGTGTCCTCGTCGCTTTTTAACGCCGACGACGACATAGAAGAATACCTGACCGACCCCGAACTCATCTACGAAAAATACAACCATTTGGTCGATATGGTCATCGATGGTGGCTTTGGCAACAACGAACCCTCAACCATCTTGGATTGTACCGCCGACGAAGGCGAGATAGTAGTCGTCAGGCAAGGAAAAGGCGTGTTTATTGCCTGATAGTCAATTGTTTGAAAGCAGCAGGGCAATGGTTTTTTGTCGGTCTATTTTTTGGGTTTGGGTCTCAACAAACGTTTTGATGGCAAAAAACTGCTTTGGCATCCAATATTTATTTACCAAATGTTGCCTTAAAATCAATTTAAAATCGGATTCTAATGGCTCAAAATCGGTGCTATTTAATTCAAAAACTAGACAAATTTTTTCGCCCCAAAAATCATCTTTCAAGCCAAAAATAAAAAAACGCTTGCCCATCAAAGCCTCATAATAAAGTTCTATGAGTGCCAAAATTTCACGTTCCAAAACCTCAACCACGACTTTGACACCGCCCGAATTGACCACATTGTCCAAACGACCCAACCAAATAAATTCATGCTCTGAGACCAATTCTACCAAATCGTTGGTCGCTATCCATTCGTTTTGGGTAACAACACTCCGAATCTTCAAGCAGCTTCGCCCGTCTGTGTCCATGCTCGTGTGGGGCAAAAGGGTGTAAGACTCGCTTCCCAACGGACGCAGAGCAATGTGCGAAACGGTCTCTGTCATGCCAAAAGTAGCAAAAATAGAAGCCTTGATTTGGTGCAATGCAAGTGTTTCTTGGTGTGCGTCTATGCTTGCTCCACCCACGATGATGGTTTTAAAATAATGGTTAATCCAAGAAATATGATTTTTATCTTTGAGAATTTGGTAGAGTTGAATGGGTAAAAACGCTGCAAAATCAATGCGTCTCGTGGGGCTAAAATGCTTAAAAACAGTGCTATCTGGCTCAATGCAAATCAAATCTAAACCCAAGACAGCAGCCCTGACCAGCATCATTTTGCCCGCCACATAGTCTGCCGACAAACACATCAAAGCCACATCGTTGGGTTTCAAATCAAAAAAAAGACCTGTGAGTTTGGCACTTTCTGTGAGCATCGTTTTTTTGACTTCAAAGGTTTTGGGCAAGCCCGTCGAACCCGATGTTTTGAGCCAAACGGTGGTCTTTTCTACGTCAAACCATTCGACCAAAAAACCATAAACCAAACGCCTCCAATCTGCAACGTCTAAGGTTTTAAAACGCTCTTTTGCCAGCTCGAGACCTACTTTTTGGTTGTTTATCAAAATAAAATTATTCATTTTTATAACTTAATTGAAACTTTTTGCGTTAATTTGTAGTTGAATTTAAAGACATGAAAAGAAAAAATATTTTTATCCTCTTTTTAATGCTTACATTTGCGTGTGCAAGCTGCCACCGAAGCACTTGCGATGCGTATGGTGCACCCAAATCGACCAAAAAAATGCACAAAAAATCAAGGCATAAAGAACAATTGTTTGACAAAAAAACCCGACGAGGATTGCATCTATACTAAAAAAATAACCACAGACACCCATAAAAAAGACAATGAAAAAAAGAGTTTTATTAGCCGTTATCATATTTGGTACATTATTTGCCAGCACCGCCTGCCACCGCAAGGCGTGTCCAGCCTATCCGCAACAGAAAAAAGTGAGCCGCTACAATTCTTAAACCCTCAGAGCTACGCCGTTTGGTGGTAGTGAAATGATAGGCTCTGCACCAAATCGGGGTGTAAACTCAAAGCCACAGGGCAAGTCTTGGCAGCATGTTCGAGTATATTTTTTTCTTTTTGTGTAAAAAAAGCACTTTTTT
>JAYWHZ010000311.1:0-2376 GCA_043777395.1 Bacteroidota bacterium | reverse complement strand
GTCGTCGGTGAAGACTACTGGCGTGATTTTGGAGACCGAGTCGGCGGCAAAGATGGTGTAATTAACGTTTTTGGCAACGTCAAAATCAACGTTGATTGCCGAGGTTGATGTACCTGTTACGTTCACCTTGATGTTGCGTTTGCCTACGACCACGTCCAAGTAAGGCGTGTTGTTTGGGTAGGCCAGTGCCGTGCCCACTTTGGTGTTGTCCACCAATAAATCTACGGCTGGTGCGTTGGGTGAGGCGTGTACGACCAAGATTCTGCCTTGGTCTGGTGCTGGCACGATTGGGTCTTCTTCGCAAGAGGATAGGAAGAGAGCGGAGGCTACAAATGCCGCCATAGCGAACGAATAAATGGTTTGGTTTTTCATTTTTTTTGTGTTTTTAACAATTGATTTTATAAAAGATGTTTGGTTAATTAATTTTGAAACACTTGCCTCTGTCTATCTAAACGCATAGAAAAGTTAAAAGTTGTATGGACGAAAAAAAAATATTTTAGAATCTGCCATTTTCTAAAAAAAACTTGACTTGCGAAAAAATATTTGAAGCGTATAGACCTAGCTCAATTTGCTTTGAAATTTAAAGTTTTGGGCAATATATTTGAATAAATAATGGGTTTTTGGGCATATTGTGATAAAAACATTATTTATTTTAATTATTTTTCTAATTTAGCTTGTTAAATATAAGTCCAAACCTAAAAAAAGTATTTCAACCGCACACAAGCATCAAAAACCCAGATTATTATGAATTGGCTCATCAAAGCAGGCGTACAAAAAATTATTTCGCATCTCCCCCAAGCCCACAAAATCAATTTTTTGATGCAACGCTACATCACGGTAGGTCGCCATCTGCCCAACGATTATTTTATCCCTCGCCTCCAATGCGTCCAAACTCACCTCAACTATTATGCCAAACACAGTGTAAGCCAGATAGCTATCGGCGAAGTCCAAATGCTCGAAATTGGAACGGGTTGGCATCCCATCGTGCCTTTGGGGCTGTATCTTTCGGGTGCCAATTGCATCACGACCATAGACATCAGGGAGCTCTACAACCACACGACTTTGGGGCAGACCATAGAAAAATTGGTTCAACTGAATCAAAAAAATGAACTCAAAACCCATCTGCCCTCGCTCATCGAAGAGCGATTCGAAAAACTCGTCTTGCTCGCCAAAGACCTAAAAACCATGGCACCAAAAGTTTTTTTGAAAAAATTTGGCATCATTGGCATCACAGGCGATGCCCGACAGGCTCTTTTCAATCTTGATGAGTTTGATTTGGTGCTTTCGGATAATGTTTTGCAAGATATTCAAGTGGATATTCTAACTCAAATCATTCAAAACACCAAGATATATGCTAAAAACAACGCTTTATTTAGCCATTATATGGACTGTATAGACCAGTTTTGCCTCTTCGACAACAACATCACGCCCTACAATTACCTAAAATATACCGAAAAAAAATGGAAAAGCCTCAACAATGCACTCCAAACCCAAAACCGAATGCGTATCGATTTTTATAGAAATTTATTTGCCAACAACGCCTTCCAAATCGTGGAAGAAAAATTGACACCAGGCAACATCGAAACCCTAAAAAAAATCAAAATAGATAAAGAATTTGCCCACATACCAGCAGACCAATTGGCAACAACACGCATCCACATCGTAGCCCTAAACCAAAAATAACCATTTAAAACTACACCATGACAAAATTTCTTTTAATCATTGCCGCAATCTCAATCCCAATATACGCCAACATAGCCTGCTCACAACATAAACCAAATTCACAACACACCAAAAAAACCAAACTCGATACCCTACAACAGCAAATCATGGCTCTACACGACAACATCATGCCACAAATGAGTACAATCGTCAATCTCAGAAGCCAAACTAATACCATCATAGATAGCCTCAAACCACTCAAAAACCAAAACCAAGCCATAGACTCTCTCCAAAATAACATACAAGCACTCAACCAAGCAGATACCCAAATGATGGAATGGATGTATCAATACAACGAAAAATCAAAAAAATTTGATGAAACAGACTCAACCCAACTCCAAAAAATGCTCGACTACCAACTCAACGCAATCATATACGTCAAAAATACAATGAAAGAAAGCATCGATTTAAGCAATAAACACCTCCAAAAATACAACACAAAAACAAACAAATAACATCAAAATATTCTCTCAAAAATACAATACCGCTTTGCAAATGAAAAAAATATCGGCCATTTTTCTACTCCTTTTCTTGGGTTCAATCCACCTACTCTCAGCCCAAAACGCCCCCCAAGGCATCAGCTATCAAGCCATTGCACGAGACAACACCGGCAACCCAATCGCCAACCAAACCATCGGCACACGGTTCTCTATA
>JAYWHZ010000310.1:0-7996 GCA_043777395.1 Bacteroidota bacterium | reverse complement strand
TTACTCACTCGTGTTTGCTCTGACTTTTCTAAGCAATCTAACACTCATGAATGCCGTTAATGCCCAAACTTTGTTTGTGCCACCTGGCAGCAATGGCTATTCACCTGGCTATGGCAGCACCAGCATAATCGGTGGACAGCAAATTCCAATCTCAAAAGCACCTTATCAAGTCTCAATGAAAGTAAATGGCACCCATCAATGCGGTGGCACAATTATCTCGGAAAGATGGGTTCTAACCGCTGCTCACTGCGTTTATGGATTGAGTAGCGTTGATATTCAGGCAGGTGCCACAGACCAACTATCCTCAGACGGTCAGACGATAACCGTACAAACGATTTACACACACCCAAACTACAATGCCAATACCCACGAAAACGATGTTGCTTTGCTTTATTTGCCGCAACCGTTGATATTCAACAGCGACGTTGCACCCATTGAATATGCCAACGAGTGCAACACCAAAGCAAATGATTTTCAACAAGCCTATCTGTATTACTTATCAGGTTGGGGTGTTACCTGTAACAGCTGCACAAGCCCATCTCAATATTTGCAAGCCACACAGATGCCAATGATAGACCAACTCACCGCAAGAGCACTCAATTTATCGTACAACAGTTTATACACAAGAAATATTTCACTCAATATGCTGGCATTTTACCAAACCAACACGGGTGCTGGTCGTGGCGATAGCGGCGGACCAGCCGTACTGAGCAAAAATGGCAACAAAATTAATGTCGGTGCTTCGAGTTGGGGCTACTACCCCAAAGACCAACTGCCGACCATCTACACCAATATTCGCAACTACTCCGCTTGGATACAGACCACAACAGGGTTTAACATCAGCAAGGCGAGTAGCCCAGACTTGTATGCCAAAGACTGGGATATGGGCAAACAGCCGAGTGGTGTCAATTACCTATGGGAAAGCGAAGACATTTGGGTCAGAAATCAACCCGATGGTGGGATTAATGATACTCACCAAAATCCTGAATATTACACACAAGCCAACAACCACAATTATGTGTACGTCAAGGTGAGAAACAGAGGCTGTTTGCCATCGGCAGCAGGAGCGAAAGTAAAACTCTACTGGGCAAAGGGCGCTACAGCACTCGCCTGGCCCACACATTGGAACGGCTCGCTTGCAGTTGCAGGGCAATCGCTTGGCAACTACATCGGCGAGTATACTTTGCCTGCCATACAGCCTGGCAGTGCAGGTTTAGCCGTATTTCAATGGCGACCGCCAAACCCTGCCAACTATGTAGGGCTAAGTACAGACCCTTTGTTTTGGGCAGACGAACCACACCATTTTTGCCTGCTTGCACGCATCGAAGCCATCGACGACCCAATAGCACCCGAAACAAGCGATTTGGGTGCAAATGTAGATAACAACAACAACATCGTTTGGAAAAATTTGTCGGTTGTGGATTTGAACCCGAACAACATTGTCAATGGTGGTCGAATGAAAACAGGAGCAAGTGTTTTGGTCGGTAGTGCTTGGAACAACGCAGAAACCTACGATATTGAATTTGCCAATCCCCCTTATTTTAGGGGTAAGCCCATAACCGAAGAAGCAGAAATTACCATCACTTTGGAGCAACGTTTGTGGCTCAAATGGCAACAAGGTGGCTTTCAACAACAAAACATCAAAATATTAGACCAAGCCAAATACAAACTGCTCATTATGGGCAGTAATGCTCGCCTCAGTAACCTCACTTTTCAAGCCAATGAACGAAATTTATTGCACCTCAACTTTAATTTTTTGACACAAGAGTTGAGCGAGAAGCACCTGTTTGGGTTCAATGTGATTCAAAAAAGACACCACGATCAATCCGTTGTTGGAGGAGAGCAGTATGCCATAGGCAAATACCAACGCACCAAATTCGATGCCAATGCGGGTAGTGATGCCCAGATTGAAGCCTTAGAAACAACGACTTTGAGTGCTTACCAAATTGGCGAGCAAGCCATTTACAAGTGGTACGACGAAGCGGGTAATCTCATTTATACGGGCAAAGATTTGACCGTTTCGCCCGATGTTACGAGCAAATACAAGCTCGAAGTCGAGGCTACCATAGACGGATTTAAAGATTACGACGAGGTGGAAGTTAAAGTCAAACTTTTTGCCATCAAGAGTATTTCGCCCAATCCGTCTCGAAATATTATCAACATCAACTACAAAGCCAATACAGCCAATTCGGCTTATCTAATTGTTGTGCCTTTACTCACCAACGCTACCTCGCATCAATACCTACTCAGTACGGCTCAGACTACCAGAACTATTGATGTATCGGCTTACCCTTTGGGGCAATATCCCGTTATTTTGATGTGTGATGGTGCCATAGCCGATTTTAAAAATATCTTAATCCAATAACACTTAAAAATTATCAAACAATGAAAAAAATATTTTTTGTAGCACTTGCTTTATTGCTGATAGCATTTGATGGTTTTGGTCAAGAGATAAGGTTGCTAAAAGTCAATACCCAAACAAGCCCTCCCACCATCAGACTAAAAACAGATGGTCCATATACCGACCTTGATAGGATTATATTTAAGCCTTTATCAGATACAAACAATACACATATGGTTAAGGTGTTTTTTAAAGGATGTGGTGTTCTACAAAGACCAAGATTTTACGATACCACATTTGTCATTCCTGCTGTCTTTCCTTTTGCATTGAAAACTTATATGGTGTGGGATACTTCTGGCTGCGGGTATCCAATGACACCATTTATCACAGACAGTTTATTTTTAACTGCTTCGCAGATTGTAGGCATTGATGAGGATAGAGGCGGCTCAAACACCCTCAAAATCTATCCCAATCCAGCAAAAAATAGCATCAATTTTGTAACCACCCCCGACCCCTCCAGAGGAGGGGAGCAAGCGCCAAGTCCAATAAAAACCTTAGAAATCACCGATATTTTGGGTAAAAAGGTTCTTTCAGCTAATTCCTTTCCACAGCAGGATGGGCAAGGGGTGATTGATGTTTCAACCTTAGAACGAGGCATTTATTTCATTAAAATTATCAATCAAAAAAATGAATTGTATGTAGGCAAATTTGTCAAAGAATGATAAAAATATTTTAAAAATTAAAAAAATAAATTTGATATTCTCAAAAATAGTTTCTACATTTAGCCATTAATTCACAACACATTTAATTTTTCTTAAAAATCAACACAAAAAAATGAAACACATTACAAAATTATTTAATATGGGGGGGGTAAAATCTACTCGTACCCATAGCCGTTTGTTTGCCTTCGTAGGCAAAAAATTTCTGATGACCCTTGTGGTATCTGGTGCGTTTTGTATGTCGATGGCTTTGCTGACCAATTGCAAAAAAAGTGAGCCAGCAGCGAGCCAAATGCTCAGTCAAAAAACCATCGTGCAAGCCCAAAATGGTAAGTTGCTTGTGCCGATGAAAAAAAGAAAACCCTTGTGTGCAGAGTTGAATAATGCTTGTTGCTATCTTACTCGTGATTATTGTAGCACAAATCCAAATCAAAGTCTAAATTTTATTGCTTATGGTGGACCTTATGCGTTTTGTACAACTATTTGCTATGCCAAACTTCAAATAAAACTTCCAAATGGTGTGTATATCTATCAAAATGCGATTGTAACACAGTTGCCTCTTGGTAGGTACAAATTCACTTGTGCTTATACATTTTTACAATTGGGAACTCACGAAATCAGAATGCAGGTATTTGAATATGACGATGAAGATGGGATTTGCGATATAAAATGTGGGTCTGAGGCAGATATAGTCTATTGTATCCCTATAAATACTCAAATACCTTGCACAACTTACAGTACAGAATAATCTTAAAACTTTAAATCTAATTAGACGAGATGAGAACCTTCTTTTTAATATTTATTTTTTTTGGACATAGTATTGGCTCTATTGCCCAAACGAGTGCGTTTTCAAAACCCAGAAAAACAGAAAATTTTGAGTGGGTAAATGCCGCTTGGCAGCTTCAAAATACAGTTTACAGTGTTTTTGACAATAACGCCAACTTTGTCAGCAATGTTACTATTTTACACAACAACGACTCGCTTAGTCGCACAAAAAACAACTACTATGTTTCAGGAAATTTGGCTGTAACCGAACGTATAGAAGAGACGTTTGTGTCGCAAAACAATTGGGCTAAAAACACAAAATGGATTGTCGGTCGAGATTCAAATTTAGCCCTCATAACCAATCATAACTATATTTGGCAAAATAATTCTTGGATAATTGACCGATATTCAAAATTCAATTTTAAAAATAATTATAAAACTGTTTTGGCTTTTTACGCATTGGTATCGGGTATTGAAATCAAAGACACGAGTTTTTTGGACATTCAAAATAGAGGTATTCTAACCATAAGAACCGAAAAAAATCTATTGGGACAAATCGATACGACTTCTAAGGTCGAATACGTTTATGCTAACCGAGTAGATAATTGCTTTTCTGATGTTAGAGAGTATGAAAAGACAAACGGAATTTGGAAAATGATTACAAAAAAAAGTCAAATAACTTACTATCAATGCGATACACTTGGATTGTTTCCTGATTTGACCAAAGAGCAAAGCTATATATTAGAAAATTGGGACGCACAAACCCACGATTCCGTGAGTGTAAACAAAACTTATTTACCAAATGGAGGCTATCAATTCATAGAAGAGCATTGGCAAAATAGCAGTTACACAAAAAAAATAAGAACTACGTTTACCATAGACAATGCCAATAGAACTACACAAATACAAACCGACCGATGGACTGGAACAGAATGGAAGAGCATTAAAATAATTACAAAAGTAGAGAATACCAACCAAAAAGAAATATTGAACCGAACAGAAATTCTACCTATTGCCTCTAATATTTTGCGCATAGATCAAGAAACTACAACAGTTTACAATGGAATAGATATGCTCCAAAAAAAATGGGAATATTATTCGCACACTTTGGGTGGCTTAGAAAATAGGTATTTAAAAATCTATTCCAATCACCAAATATTCAACCTACCAACCAATACCCAAACCGAAAACACAAAAAACCATTCCTTCAAAATCTATCCCAATCCAGCAAAAAACATAATAAATATTGAGTTAAATTCCCCTCCTTTGGAGGGGCAAGGGGTGGTTGATGTAGAAATCACAGACATTTTGGGTAAAAAAGTGCTTTCAGTTAGTTCCCCTCCTTTGGATGGGTCAGGGGTGGTTGATGTTTCAACCTTAGAACGAGGCATTTATTTTGTTAAAATCACGAACCAAAAAAATGAGACTTTCGTGGGTAAGTTTATTAGGGAATAAAAGTAGTTTTACATAATATCAAAAAACCCATCGGAGAAAATTTTCTCTGATAGGTTTTCTAATTTTTTAATAACCTTTTAGACAAACAAGTACGATTAGCGAATGATACTCAATTTTTGAACCGAAACAGCATTGTTTTGCTCCATTTTTATGAAATACAAGCCATTTACCAATTTATCATTTAGGTTTATTTGTTGATTGCCCGTTGAAGTTTGTGTGTAGATGGTTTGCCCTGCCACGTTGGTCAATGTCAATGTATAAACATCGTTTTGGTTAATGGGATTGATATTCAGCATGCCGTTTGAAGGATTTGGATAGATATTAACCAATGTCTGCTCGTTTTTTTGTTCGTTGATGCCCACGATTGTGATGATGTCTGTGGCAAAACGAGGAATAATTTGGTATCCATCTAAAAAAGGAGCGGTGGTCAATGCCGAAAACTGTCCGCCGATACCAATTACCGAAAATACGCCTGCGGGTGCTGGCGAGCCATCCACGTCCGTGTCGCTGTCTATGCGAAGGCTATAAGTTATGGTTCCGTTCGAGACATTGAGTGTGGCACTTGCACCAGCAGCGGGCCAAGTTTGTCCGGCTACCAACGTGAGCCCATCGATGCGTATCAGGCGAGATTCTTGTGCTTCGCCAAGGGCTGTTGTAACCAAAACGGGCAAGGGAAGCGGATTGTTTGATGAGATGACGACCATCGAGTCGATGTTGAGTTGTGTCAATCCTCTAAATTGATTTATTTTGCCTATTATCCTTACTCTGTCGCCTTGTGTAACGACGTATGGCGGCGTGAAGTTTGCCGATTTGAATGCGGCGATTACGCCCGTGTTGTCAAAAATACTAAATTGCAGACCATTGGTAGAAATATTTCCCCCAACCACTGTGCCTATCAGTTTACAATTGACGTTGAGCGAGTCGGCTACGCCTGTGGTGGTGCTTTCGGTCGATACTTGGCTGATGTTGTAGGTTGGCAAACCCGATGTGCTTGTTGTGCCGATGGTAAACGGGTTGGCGTTCCAGAGTTGGTTGCCTGCTGCGGTGGTGTCTGTGCCTACTCTCCAGTTTGCTTTGTTGTTGATGGCAGCGAGGAGTTGTGTGCGTGTACCAATTCTGATGCCGTTGTAGTAGCCATTATCTACCGTTGCCGAGTTGCCTATGGCTACTGCTGTTGTGCCGTTGGTGAGTGTCGAAGGCAGATAGGAGCGGGTAGATAGTGCAGGGTTTGCGGTAGCCCAAGTGGTATCGGTGCTTGGCACCATAATGCCAGCTATGAATGTTGGGTTTGCGGTTGAGCCTTGCAGGGCAAAGATATTGTCGCCGCTTGCCGATATGCCGTTGAGTCTTCCGATTACTGTGCCGCCGCCGTAGGCAATGGCAGAGAGGGTATCGGGGCTATTGACCCTTATTTTTATCACGGCTCCGGCGTTGATGCCGTTTGCGGGTGCCGTCCATGTTAGTGTGTCTTCGCCTGTGCCGTAGAAGGCATTTGGGTTGGTGTTGGTAGATGAGATGCCCCAGCTTCGGTCTGTGAATACGATTTTGGTGTTGGCGGCTATGGCTCTCATGGCTACGAAGGCAAAAGCGTCGGGTGCATCGGCTTGAATGCCCACAAAAGTGATGTCGCCGGGCGTGAGTGTGGTTTGGGCGTTAGTTGCCAGTGTGTTGGCAAGAAAAAGGATTGAGAGTAGAAAGAATCGTTTCATTAAATTATTTTTTTGATATTTTAAGGGTTGAAGATTGCATTTGAATGTGTATTGAATTTCAATTTGCATGCAAAATTAGCATAAAATTATTTGAATTGATGTTAATTTAATGTTAAGCAACCCAATGGGCTTGGGTTTAGGTTTTTTAATACAAAAAAACACACGGTCGTTGTGAACCGTGTGGGTAATGGTACTTATTTGCTGGTTGTTTTCGCCTTTTTGTTGGTTTATTTTTTACCCATTTTAGCCACAAACTGCACAAATTGTTTTTGTATTGCTGGGCTTTTGATGAGTGTTTTGAGTGTTCCCAAATCTTTTGGATTGCTCACAAACGAGGCGGCGTGTTTGAAGAGGTCCAATTTGGATTGGTCTGTGCCCAATAGTTTTCCTATCGTCCCGAGTTGGGAGGTGTTGAGCATTGTTCCTGCTCCGAGCAAGCCTTTGAGTGTGTTGAGTTTTGCCGCTTCGCTGGTTTGGTTTTTGGTTTGCTCCACCACGTTGTCGAGCGTCGATTGTGGCATAGCACCCACGGTGGTTTGTGGGGGTTGTGTTTGGGTACCTATTTGCATGTTATTTTGCGGGTCGGTCGTGGTTTTATCTATCTTTTGGTTTGTATTTTCGATGGCGTTGGTTGCATCTTTTTTTACCTCTTTGAGTTGTTGGGTTGGCGGTGTGGTTTTGGGAATGGTGATTTGAGCAGTGGCAGCACCCAAGGTCGTTAGGGTCAGGATACTTGTTGCAATAAATTTGTTCATTTTCTTTTTATTTGTTTTTAAATTGGTTATTGGCAATCATAGCATCAACAGTCGTGCCAAATTTTAGATTATAAAAAGTATTTTTTGGCTGTGCATTAAAAATGACTTTGGGTGTCATGCCAAACTTGTTGGGTTATCTTTTACATTTTTTTTTGAAATTGAAACCTGTTACGTTTTAAAAACACACTTGCTCGGAAGTTTTAAGAAAAAGTAAAAAAAGCAGTTGGCTTTTTGGCTTCTCTAACTAAAAGT
>JAYWHZ010000309.1:0-2384 GCA_043777395.1 Bacteroidota bacterium | reverse complement strand
GAAATATACCAAACCGTATGCTCCGACAACACACCCCTCGAAGTAGCCGCCAGGTGCCTAAATTTTAAAACCTTACGCTCAAACGAACATTCTACCGTCTTGGGCAACCGATTTAATAAATCAATAAATTTTTGCATCTCACTCTCAATTTTTTTTTGTTAATTTGTAGAATAATCGCAAAGGTAAACCAAAATTATGAATAAAGTCGTGGCAAATGCCCAAGAAGCCATCAAAGGCATCGAAAATGGAATGACGCTCATGCTCGGCGGCTTTGGTCTCTGTGGCATTCCCGAAAACTGTATCACCGCTTTGCTCCAAACCGAGCTAAAAAACCTGACCTGCATCTCAAATAACGCTGGTGTCGATGATTTTGGCATCGGGCTGATGCTCCAAAAACGCCAAGTATCCAAAATGATTTCGAGCTATGTAGGCGAAAACGCCGAATTTGAACGCCAACTCCTCTCGGGCGAGCTCGAGGTCGAACTCATACCGCAAGGCACACTCGCCGAACGCTGCCGAGCAGGCGGAGCCGGAATACCGGCTTTTTTTACACCCGCAGGCTATGGCACCGAAGTGGCTCATGGCAAAGAAATTCGTTGGTTTGATAGCAAACCTCACTTGATGGAAACAGCCCTAAGAGCCGATTTTGCACTCATAAAAGCGTGGAAAGGCGATGCGATGGGCAACTTGGTTTACAAAGGAACAGCACGAAATTTTAATCCGATGATGGCAACGGCAGGCAAAATAACGATTGCCGAAGTGGAAGAACTTGTACCAGTTGGTACGTTAGACCCCAACGACATTCACACGGCGGGCGTGTTTGTAAACAGAATTTTTGAGGGTAAAAACTACGAAAAAAGGATAGAACAACGCACCGTCAGAATGTAAGATATTGAAACAAAAGAATGCAACAATTGTCTCAAATCCTTAATTTTTAAATATGAAAAGCAACTCCATAACAAAAGGTTCGCAAACGGTAAAAAATGGATTTCTGAATGAAGACGACATTGTGGATAAATTTAACCATTGGAAAACTCATGAAGATGCTCAAAAATGGCTTGCGATTATCCAATATGATTTAAAGCAAATCGAATATGTACAGGCAATTAAATCGGACGAATAGCCATGCAACGAAAAGGCGCAGACGACCAACCGCCAACATGCTCCAATTTAAAATAAACCCCGCCGAACTGTCTGACACATAAACAAAAACCTAACAAGAAAATGACACACTTATTGGATTTGGATTTGAATAAAAATTATACCTATGCCGATTATCTAACTTGGCATCTGGAGCAAACAGTCGAACTCTTCAAAGGTAAAATTATGCCTATGGCTGCTCCCGCCGAATATCACCAACGCATCTCGGTCAGAATAATGTATCAGTTTCTAAAATATTTTGAAGACAAACCCTGCAATATTTACACTGCACCCTTCGATGTACGCTTGTATAACAACAACTTATCTGCAAACAACTCGCCAAACCCAAACAACGACAACAACATCACAACCGTAGTGCAACCGGACCTCTGCGTCATTTGCGACGCAGCAAAAATAGACAAACGAGGCTGCATTGGCTCACCCGACTTAATCGTCGAAATACTATCAGAAGGCAATTGTAAAAAAGAAATGAACAACAAATTTGTACTCTACGAGCAAGCAGCCGTAAAAGAATATTGGATAGTACAACCCGAAAACAAAAGCATTATTGTTTATATTTTAGACCAAAACAACCAATATATCGGCTTAAAACCATTTACCGAAGACCAACAAATCTATTCTTCTGTGTTTAAAGATCTAATATTCGACTTAGAACCCATCTTTGCACCCTTAAAATGAGGTTGTTTAAACTTTTTAATTTTGATTAATAAATTTGGATAAATTTCATTTTACGGGCTAGAGATTGCACATCAAGCCCGCAATGACGCACAAAGTCATTCCGCACTTGATGCGGAATCTCATAAATTAGCCATTTTTTACCTTTTGAAACCAAAAGTTTAAACAACCTCAATAATAAAAACCAAACCCTTAAAAATAAATTAAATTAATTAAAATAAATGGAAAAATTTAAACAAGAAGTCCAACTCGGATACACATTCTCCGGTGCCAACATCGTCTTGGGTTGCGCCATGTACGACGGGCAAGCCATAGACCAACTACAAGTCAAAGCACCACTGCGCATGTTTAACCGACACGGACTCATCGCCGGTGCCACAGGCACAGGCAAAACAAAAACCCTACAAAGCATCGCCGAAAAACTATCAGACAACGGCGTGTCGGTCGTACTAATGGACATCAAAGGAGACCTCAGCGGCATATCCCAACGAGGCACACCCAACGACAAAATCGCCGAGAGGCACCAAAAAATCGGCGACACATGGCAA
>JAYWHZ010000308.1:0-2385 GCA_043777395.1 Bacteroidota bacterium | reverse complement strand
ATAAGTGCAGCAATCTATTGTACAAACGTTGTTGATATACAAAAATGGGCTACAAAAAATGTGTTGGTGGTAGATTATTCGGTGTGTCATAATAGATTCTAATTAAAAGTTAGATTTTATATTGATGCAACAAAGGTACTTCGAAAAACCACACAAAAAAAGGTTTGCAAATCAAAAAAGATTTGCAAATCCTATTTTTGTATAAAAATTGCCCTTTTGGGGTGTTTTTCAACTTTAAAACCACGGAAACACTTTGCGTCAAGTACCTTCGCAGTCGATTTATAGCTATTTTCTATGTGTTGTCTTCTTTTTTAGGCTATAAATTTGCACATCTAAGTCGTAGAATATTTTCGGTTTTGGTTCAAAATGTATGATGCCGATAGTTATTGGCAGCACACCACACTGGTTGCGGCTTCGTGGAATTCATCTTCATTTAAAGTAAATAATAAATTGATTTTTGATGCTGCAAACTTACGACGAACGCCAATACCCTGCAAGCTCCATTCTATAAGTGCAGCAATCTATTGTACAAACGTCATTAAAATTTAAAACAGCAAGCAATTAGAAGGATGGTTTGTGCTGTTTATTCTTTTCGTTCCAAGCAGCCCAAGGTGGGTGTCGAGGCTCTGGTTGTGCCTTTGAGGTCACGTGCCAAGCTCGGAAACTGCGGCACGAGGTCGGCACCGGCTCGGTGTGCAGGACTTAGCGTATCGATGAGGTAGATGTATTTCGAAGGATTTTTGAATTTTGGGTCTCGGTCAAAAATATTGCTTACAGTACCAAAGTTTCGTTTTTTTGCTTTCAGCAGGTTGTTGTTTAGCGTCAGGTTTGATGTGCCTTGCCCGCTTTGTTCAACCACGATTTCGTCTTCCAATCCACCCCAAACGATGTTGTTTTTGAGGGTCAGTTTGAGGTTATTGGGTCTTGTGATAGAGTCGTAGGTGTCTCGGTAATCTCTGAGCACGTAGTTGTTGTTGGTAGCCACAAAAGTGGGTTTGGTGTGATTTATCCAGCGTTTTGCACCCACATTGGCAAACGTACAATGCCTAAATTCATAAACGCCGCCCAAATCGCCCACAAAGTTATAAGAACCACAATCGGTTATCAAGAGATTTGCACCCACAATGCTGCCCGTAAAACCAATAATACCAGCCAAGACCATGTTGTCGATGTTTGTATTTTGTATGTTGAGTTTGGGTGCGTTGTTGGTCGATAGGCTATCAACCCGAATGCCATAGATGCCGTTTTTTATTTCGGCGTAGTTTATCTCGTTGTCTCGGCTGGTGGTCAGCAGGTGAATGCCGCCCCAAAGTCCGGGCAGCTCTTTGTAGTCTTCGTCGAGTCGGTCGCTTTTGAACCGCACGGGGTTGTCGAGTGTGCCATTAATTTTGAGTTCGCCCGCCACAAATATAAAACTGCCCTTGTGCGAATGAACTCTCACGCCTTGCTCGATGGTCAGTTTGCAGTTTTTGGGTACCAACACCGAGTTGTAAATGACATAAGGTTTGTTGTTTGTCCACACGGCGTTGCAGGTCAAGACGCTATCGACCAAAAAATTGGCGTTTTGCCCAAAGGCATCGAGTTGTATTTTTTGGATATTATTTTTGCCCGTATCAAACATAACGGAGTCCGAAACGATAAAAGGCAAATTGGCGGCGGTTGGATTTATGATGACCTCAACAAACACATAGAGGCTATCGCCTTTGGCAAGTTCCATGTTTTTGACCTCGTTGGCGGGCATGCCGTTGATGTTGAGTTTGTAGGCAGATTGCCCCGTGGCACGTTTTCCACCCAAATAAATTTCATTGATGGCAATGTTTTGATTGGTTTTGTTAAACACCTTGATGCGGCGAGTGGTCGAACCAACGGCATTAAAAACGGTGTCAAACAGCAGCGTATCGGTGCTAAACGTCAAACGAACGCCTGTATCCAACTTAAAATCGTCTTTTTGACACGACATAAAGGCACTCGACGTACCGGTAATCAATATAATAAAAAAAAATATATGAAATGTATTGAACGAGCGAACAAGCATTATGATTAAAAATAAAAAATGAATGTATAAAAAATGAATATGAATAACGAATGTGAATAAAAAAATAAAAACGGGTAATTGGCTTTTTTTATTGTCTCAAATCTACAAATTAAATGTCGACACACAACAAAGGTTCGAGATACTCTAATATTTTTTTGGTTGCACCCAAACTGCTGTTGATGTACTGTTTTTGTCGGATTTTAATGCCTTGGCGAGCCAAACCATCGGCTTCCAAACGCATGATTTCTCGCCGCAATTGCCCAGAATCAGAAACCGAAAAAGCACTCTGTTGTTCAATCATCGTCTTGGCTTCTTCAAATTTTTTATAATTGATGCCAAAAAACAACGGT
>JAYWHZ010000307.1:0-2387 GCA_043777395.1 Bacteroidota bacterium | reverse complement strand
CCTGATCGGTAAAAACATCATGAAAGGGTTCAAATACAACGCCAAAAACAAAACATGGGAAGGCGGCACACTCTACAAATCGGGCGATGGCAAGACCTACGAAGGCTACGCACAAATGAACCCCGACGGCAGCCTATACCTCAAAGGCTACATCATGGGCATCAAAGCCTTGGGCAAATCGAGCAACTGGACACGAGTGAAAGAATAAAAATCGTATATTTTTTGAAACATGGTAGAGAGACAACGAATTGTCTCTCTTTTTTTTGAATAAGTCGTAAAAAATTAAATTAAGATTTATTTTTTTGTAACTTTGATAGTCTAAACCATTTGCCAAAACCCTTAGAAACATTAAAAAAACAGGTCAAAACCCATGAAACCAATCTTCTACATTTGCTTAATCGTTGTTTGCTCTGTTTTTTCAAGAAACAGCACGGCACAAGTTACCTTCCTCAATGAAAACAATGTTACGGGAGCGTTTGCACCCAGCGGCGACATTTTTACGTACCTCAACGGTGCTTTGGCACTGGAAGCCCCTCGCCTATCGGGCAAATCGACGTTTTATGCTGGCTCGCTCTGGATGGGTGGCATCGACGATATGGGGCAGCTCCGTTTTGCAGGGCAGACCTACCGAAACAGCATCTTGGGCAGCTACGACTTTTCGTTTGGTCCCGTAGCCTCTAACTACAACACGCCGAGCTATCAAAGCCGATACAACCGTGTGTGGAAAATCACCCAGCAAGACATCAACACGCATCTATCTTTGTGGAACACACCAAACTACACCGTGCCAAGCGTGATAGCCGAATGGCCTGCCAACGGCAACACAGCCAACGGCGAAGCAGCCCAACTTGCACCCTACGAAGACCTAAACAACAACAACCTATACGAACCCGCCCTGGGCGAATACCCCAAAATAAGGGGAACAATGGCGATATATCTCATCTACAACGATGACAGCAACGCTGCAAACGACAAACTAAAAATAGAAATTCATACGCTTGCCTATGCCTTCGACTACACAGACGAGACGGCTATTGGCAATACCATTTTTTTACATAACAGAATATTTAACCGCTCGGCAAACAACTACCAAAATTTTTACATCGGTATGTGGGCAGACTTCGATATTGGCTATGGATTTGATGACTACATAGGCTGCGATACGCTGACGAACACTTTTTTTGCTTTCAATGCCGACAACGACGACAACGGCTCTGGTGTGGGCGTATATGGAAACAATCCGCCTGCCCAGAGTTGTACATTTCTAAGCACGCCTATGCAGCGGTTTGTCTATTACGAAAACACAAACGCCAACACCGGAAACCCTACCACCGCCACCGAGTACTACCAATACCTCAAAGGCAGATGGCGAGACAACACACCATTCACGCTGGGCGGCAACGCCTACGGCGGCTCTACACCTACCAACTATGTGTTTTCGGGAAACCCTGCTTCGACCACACAATGGACTCAAAACACGGCAAACCTCGTTCCAAATGACATGAGAGGACTCGGGGCAACGCAAGCATTCACACTCAACGCCAACCAAAATATATGCTTAGACTTGGCTTTTACCTACTCTCGAGATACCAGCCTGAACAACCTCCAAAACGCCGCATTGATGATAACAAGAGCCTCAGCAATCCGAAATTTCTATAACTCGCAAAACTATCTCTGCCCACAAATCATCACCAAAAGTAAAGAACAAATAAACAAAATACCATACCAAATATATCCAAATCCTGTAAAAACAAACCTCTATATCCAATTCGCAAATCAAGATCAAGCAGTATCGTTCCAAATTATTGACCTACTGGGAAAAGTCATACTCCAAAATCCAATGAACGGAATGGAGGCAAATGCACAAGTTCAAATCAATGTCTCAACCTTAGAACAAGGGGTCTATTTCATCAAAATAACAACACAAAAAAACGAGACGTTCGTCAGCAAATTTATTAAAGAGTAAAAAGTTCTGACAATCAAAAACAATAATTGACCAATCGAAAAAATACAAAAATACTTCTTGAAAATATTTTTAAATAACTTTATTAAAATGCTTGCAAACCCAAAAAATGATTTTTTACCTTCAAAAAAATTAACAAAAAAATAATATAAATAACCCAAGAAAATACGCACGTTTGCAAATCTAAAAACTCACAACCACAACAAACTTTCTTTTTTTATTTTTTCTGTATTTCTTTATTAATCAAGTGTTTAGCAATCTATTTTTATCAAAAATATTTTTAAACCCAATCAAAAAAGAGTATAAAAATCCAAACCCAACACCGCAACACCAGCAAACACATGCGTTTGCTCTTACAAAAACAAACTTTTTTTCGCAACTTTGTAGTTCGAATCAGATTTCAGATTTCAGAAGCTAATTTTCC
>JAYWHZ010000306.1:0-2377 GCA_043777395.1 Bacteroidota bacterium | reverse complement strand
GTTTGTGTGATGGGTTCACTTGTGGTGAAGCTGATATTTGCGTTTGCTGCGGCGAGGTATCCGCCCGAGCTGCCAAAGACGTGTTGGGAGATTGATTGTGCGGTGGCGATTTTTAGCGTCAGCGAGAGTACAACAGTGAGAAAAAGTTTGTTCATGAGGCTCATTTATAATTAAAACTTGTGCTTTGGTTGGAATGAAATTGATTGGTTTTTGTCAATTAATTGACAAAAGTAGATTTATTTTTGCATATTTCGGGCTTTTGAATATTATTTTATTGTAAAGTTTTAGATTTAAAGGCTTGATTTAATTTTTTTGCACACAAAACACACGCCTTTATCGAGTTGATTTTTGGTAAAAAACAGGTAATATTCGCCGCCGTCTTTGATGTTGAGTTGCTGTCGAATGGTTTTTACGTCGTCAAAAAAATTACGTTTGGCGATGTTTGCTTGCGTGATTTGGTGGTGTTTGAGGTAAGTTTTGATGTCTTTAATTTTGTAGGGGAGTTGTTCTGCGATTTCAAATATTCGCCCTTGAAAATCGGGCAATATATGGTCTAAAAACAGGTAGTTGGTCTGCGGATTGATGTGCCAAAGATGGTGTTCATCGGCATATTGTTTAACCAATTGTGCTTTGATGATGGCGTTGTTGGGTTCGTAGAGAAATTGGGGTTTATGGCTTATGATTTTGGCGGTTGGCTTGTCGTTTTGATTGCCCAGATAGCGTTCGATTTTATCCTTATTGAAGTGAATAGTTTCGATGTTAATAATTTGATTTTCAATGGTTTGATTGTTTATTTTAAATAATATTTCTTTCACTTCGTTGTTTTCTGCCAGCACAAATATGGTGTTTATAGATTGATTTTTAATTGCATTTATTTGCTCTATTGCCATCGAAATATCGAGCATTGGCGAGGTTTTGAGGTAGATATTTTGAGCCATCGGGAGCAGTTTTGGCATCAGTTCAAGCACATTGGGCGTCGAGTGTTCGAGGGTCGTTGTGCGTTGGTGTTCTTGCCGTCGGTCGGGGTCGATATAGAGGGCATCGGCTTTGAAATTGGGGTTATTTTGCAAGAAAAGTTCGGCAGAAGTGTGTACGATTTCGGTATTTTTGGCATCGAGTTTATCCAAATTATATTTGAGCAACGCCACATGGTCGGCGTCGGTTTCGATGAGCGTGGTGTATTCAAAGTTTTGGGAGAGAAAAAAAGCGTCGCTGCCCAAACCCGCCGTCAGGTCGAGGAGCGTTTTTCCTTTTTCGACCATGTTTTGTTTATATTGAGCCAAGCGTTGGCTGGTGGCTTGCTGGTAGTTTTTGTTGGTAAAGAGGCATTTTTTTTGGACAAATAGAGGCAATTTTCTGGCTGCTTTTTGTTGATTTTCAATTTGGTTGAGAACAAAAACGAGGTCGAAATCCACTTTCTTATGATATTGCAACGCCAAATCTTCTACCCTGTCGTATTGGTGTTCGTTGATAAAAATCTGAACGTCGGGCTGCTCAAAAGTTTTTATTTGTTTGTGAATATTCATTGGCTGAGGCAAATAATATTAAATTTCTATGCTAATTTGTTCCCAAAATTAAGTTAAAAAGATGTCTTAGACCAAATATTAAAACATTCTTAAAATATTATCTATAAAAACATACAGACTTGCTTACTTTTGTTTGCGTTTCAATCGTAGTTATTTACACCAATTTATTTAATCATTTGCTTTATTTTTAAAAATATGAACCCAAAACCCATCAATTTTTCGCTCTCTATTGTCAATGCCAACCCATCGCAAACTTCTGTAAGCCAAAAAATAGCCCTCTCATTTGTGGGTGTCGGTTTGCTCATTGTTTTGATAAGTCTTGTAGCAAATAATATGCTCTACGACAAAGGTTTATTTTTTGTGGCTGCCTTAATTTCTATCGGGTTTGGAAGTATTTGGTATACTTACCAACTTTATAAAGACCAGCCCAAAGGTATTAAAAATAATGGTATTTTCTTTAAAGATATTAGTTCAAGGGGTGTTGTCGCTTGGCTTTTAGGTATTATATTAACGGGTTTTTATGTTTGTTTGTATTGGTTTCCACAATATTTGCAAGGTCTGATAACTCTTTTTAATCCATTAAGTAAAATATTAAGGGGCGGAAAAGTTGCCGACCAATGGTTTGTTTATGGTAGTTTCTATACGATTTCTGTCGTGTTGATGGGCATTAAAATGATGTTTAAGTATAAACATAGCCGCTACCAACTTATACGCACCGCATCGGTCATGTTTTTTCAATTAGGCTTTGCGTTTCTTATCCCTGCTTTTTTGATTTCTATGCAGCAACCTGAACTTTATTTCAGTTACTTTTTTCCACTTGCCTACTATCAGGGTACACCTCAAGCCTTTGA
>JAYWHZ010000305.1:0-2422 GCA_043777395.1 Bacteroidota bacterium | reverse complement strand
TGGCACGGCGATAGAGACCATTAAAAGGACTTGTAGCCGTTACTTTTGGTCCTGCAATGGTAACGTTAGAAAAGACGGCAGCGGTAAATGGCGTGGTGGCTGTACCGCTTACGTCGTTGTCAATTTCAAACCCATTGGAGCTCGACACATCGGCGATGCTCGAATCCCGAACGCTCAAAGCGTATTGTATTCTACCAGAAAAACCACTATCGGCATCGAAATCATCGTCTAAGCCACGAAAAGCGATGAGGTATTTGGCATCGACTGTGCCGCCAAACCACTCGAAAGAATCGTCGTTGGTATAGCTTACCTGAATGTATTCAATTTTGGTTTTGTTGCCTACGCCGCCCATCGTCAAGCCATTGATTTCGTTGTTTGGCGTGAATACCACGCCTGCAAATTCTATTCTGATGTAGCGAAACACGCCCGAGCTATCGGCTGAGATAGTGCCGCCAAATTTGCCGTCGCCTGCTGCATTGTCCACGCCGCCTTCGATGATGCCGCAGCCTATGCCGCAATCGTTTTTGTTGGTCGGTGCATTGCCAAGAATGATAACGCCGCCCCAGTCGCCGTAGTTACGCTGCCCTGCGGGAAAGTTTGAGGTAAAGACGATTGGCTGCGTAGCAGAGCCATTGGCATTGATTTTGCCGTTTTTGGTTACGATGAGCGTGCCTTTTGTTGCTTTATCGCCTTTGATGGTTGTTCCGGGCTGGATAGTGAGCGTTGCACCGTTTTTGACATACACAAAACCGGTGAGTAGATAGGTGTTGTTGGCTGTCCAGGTGGTGTTGGTGCTGATGTCGCCCGAGACAGGCACAACGGTTTGGGCATTTGCTTGGCTAAACAAAGCGGCAAGCATGAGGGTGAAAAGTGTGAGTTTTAATTTCATTTTTTTTGTTAAATTAAATAAGATGTTGAATAAGTGGTATTTTTAATGGTGTGTATTTTGGTTTTTAATTGACAGTGCAAAATTCGTGTGTTGATATTAATTAATCCTTAATTTTATGTGAAGTTTAGGTAAATTAAATATTATGTGTGGCATCTGTGAGTGAAATGGTCGCTAAAAAGATAAAAAAGTGTAATTTTGCAATTCATACCTCACCTGTTTTTCAAATTTTGTTTTTAGAAGTCTATGTTGCAGAAACTTATCATTAAAAATTATGCTCTGATAGAGGGTTTAGAAATTTATTTTTCCAGTCATCTGTCGGTCATAACGGGCGAAACGGGTGCAGGCAAATCGATTTTGTTGGGTGCTTTGGGTCTTATATTGGGCAACAGAGCCGATGCGAAGAGTTTGTTTGATAAATCGAAAAAATGCGTTGTCGAAGCCCATTTTGACGTTAAAAACGCCACGATAGCACAGTTTTTTTTAGACCAAGAGTTGGATTATGAAGACCGAACGAGCATCAGGCGTGAAATTTCGCCCACCAACAAATCGAGGGCTTTTATCAACGACACGCCCGTCAATCTTAACCAGATACGGGTTTTGGGCGAGCTGCTCATCGACCTCAACTCCCAACACGAAGCCTTGGAACTCCACAGTGCCGATTTTCCCTACGATGTCATCGATGCTTTGGCTCAAAACCAAACCCTATGCAATGATTATCTGAAAACCCTAAGCCAATATAAAAAACTCGAAACGGAACTCAAAACACTCAAAACCAATGAAATACAACTTAAAAAAGAAATCGATTACCTCCAATTTATCTTTGAGGAACTGACCAAAGCCCAACTCAACCAACCCAACGAACAAACTCAGATAGAGCAAGAACTCGAACGCCTGAACAACGCCGAATCCATCAAACAAAAGCTCGAACAATGCGTAAACCAAATCAATAACGCCGACGAAACTATCGTTTGGCAACTCAACAACCTCCAACACCTGCTGCAAACCATCAAACAATTTGACCAAAACATTGACCACCAAAACGAACGCCTCAAAAGTATTGTCATCGAACTCAAAGACCTCGGGTTTGAACTCGAAAACATCAACAACGAGGTGGTGTATGAACCCAGCCGCATCGAACAAATCAACGCTCGACTATCCGAAATATACCGACTTCAACAAAAGCACAAACGCAAAACCATCGGCGAACTCATTGATTTTAGAGATGAGGTAGCTAAGAAATTGACCGATATTGCCACTTTTGATGAAACAATTGCCCAAAAAACCCAAGAGTTTGCCAAAATTTATGCCAAAACACTCGGTCTTGCCAAAGAAATCTCAAAAAAACGCCTAAAAGTCATTCCAAACCTCGAAAACGACGCCACGCAATCGCTCCGAACCCTCGGCATTCCCAATGCGGTGGTCAAAATACACATCGTTCAAACCACCGAACTCCAACCCAAATATTTTGGAATCGACCAGATAGCCATCTTGCTGGCTGCCAACAAAGGCACTGCCCCGCAAGACATCAGCAAG
>JAYWHZ010000304.1:0-8176 GCA_043777395.1 Bacteroidota bacterium | reverse complement strand
GATGGCTTTGCCGCTGGCGGTTTTGCTTTCTTCTATCATGACGTTTGGAAACTTGGGCGAATATTACGAGCTGACGGCTGTCAAATCGGCGGGTATTTCGTTGCTTCGGTTTATGAGACCGCTCATTGTGTTGATAGTGTTTATTTCTGTGGGTGCTTTTTTGTTTTCCAATTTTGTATTGCCACACACGCACCTCAAATTTTATTCGTTGCTCTACGATGTCAGGGAGCAAAAACCGGCATTAGACATCAAGGCGGGCATTTTTTATAACGGCATAAGCGGCTACGTCATCAAGATAAATGAAAAAGAACTCGACAACCAAACCATTCACGGCATTACCATCTGGGACCACACGCAAGGCAAGGGCGACATCAAAGTCGTTACGGCACAACACGGTAGAATGTACACCACCGAAGACAAACGCTATCTGGTTGTAGAACTCAAAAACGGCAAAAGCTACGAAGAAACCCAACCCCAAGATAACCAAAAAAGCGTGAAACCTCACCTGCGTACCAGCTTTGAAAAGCAAGAGATAACCTTTGACCTGATGGGTTTCAAGATGCAACGCACCGAAGAAGAATTGTTTAGCGACTACTATGCCATGATGAACGTCAGCCAGCTTGCCCGCAGCATAGACTCTATGCGTTTGCAACAAGAAGACCAACGTTTGCAATACTACACCTATGCCGCAAACTCTTATGCTTTTAAAAATGATACGGTGTTTAATAAAATTGACCGCCAAAAAACCAACCTCAGCACCAACGATTTTTTAAGCAATTTTGATAAAAAAGACCAAAAACGCCTTCTGCAAGATGCCATAAACACCACACAAACCGTAAAAAGCTATGCCGATATGAACATCAGAGATACCGAAGGCAACAGCGAGACACTCAAAAAATACATTGCCGAATGGCATCGAAAATTTACCCTGTCGGTGGCTTGCATCGTCTTGTTTTTTATTGGTTGTGCCATGGGTGCTATCATAAGGAAAGGCGGTTTGGGCATGCCGATGCTCCTGTGTATCGTGTTTTTTATTCTCTACTACGTCATTTCGATGACGAGCGAAAAATCCGCTATCCGAAGCGATTCCATCGCCGTAAGCACCGGCATGTGGATGTCCACAATCGTATTGACACCGCTGGCTATGTTTTTTATCTACAAAGCCAACAACGACTCCAAACTGTTTGACGCAGATGCCTATAAAAATTTCTTTAAACGACTTGGAAAAATAAAACAAAAAAAATCCGTTTAACAACCCATTATTTTAATAAAACCAACAAAACAAAGATGAATACATTGGATATTATACTTGCCATACCGCTTGCTTGGGGTGCTATGCGTGGGTTCTACAAAGGATTTATAGACGAGGCGGCCTCGTTTTTTGCACTCATCATAGCCGTTATCGGCGGCTTCAAACTCACTTATTTGTTTACAGACCTGATTACCAATACCTTTCACATCAAGTCGCAATGGGTGCCTTTAATTGCTTTTCTTACGGTGTTTGTGTTACTTATCTCGCTCGTAAAACTCATTTCAAATGCCATTCATAGGCTGTTGGCGGCGGTGCGTTTGGGTTTTATCAACAACATAGCGGGTGCAGTTTTGGGCTTTCTCAAAGTGGGTTTTGTGGTCAGCATTGTGGTTTGGCTCGTGAGCAAAGTGCATTTTATATCCGACGAACTCCAACGAAGTTCTATTTTATATGCTCATATCCTCGATTTTGCACCGACGACCATGCGTATTGTAACCAAAATTATTCCTTTCACCTCAAACTTGGTCGATGCCATCAACCAATTGTTTGACAAGATGATTGCCAAATAAAAAATCCATCAATGTATTAAAACATCGATGGAACTTTGGAAAAATTATTCTATCAAAAAATAATCGGGGTGGATTACCGGGATCGAACCGGCGACCTTCAGAACCACAATCTGACGCTCTAACCGACTGAGCTAAAACCACCATGTATCTAAATAGAAATGCAAAAGTAGCACACTTTTTAAGAATATCAAAATAAATAACAAATTATTTCAATAGCATAGCGTTTTTCTAACTTTTTTTAATTTTTTTTGTTTCAATAATACACACATACACACAATTGGACATCCAACCCAACCGACACCAATAGACAAATCACACCATTCGATACCCAATGAAATTAAGATTATTAATCCTTTTTATCCTCCTATTTGCCATCGATTATTACGTTTTTCAAGGCGTTAGAACACTGACCAGAAATTTGTTGCCCACGACCTCAAAACTTATCCAGACCTTATATTGGAGCATGACGGCGTTGTTTTTTGTTGCCATCGTGGTAGGCATATTGACCATGAACCCCGCCGAAGGTCCAACACCCGTTTTCAAAAAAATATTTGCTGTCATTGCTCTAACCTACTTTACCAAACTGTTTTTTATCCTTTTTTTGTTTGTCGAAGATATTTCGAGGCTTCTTTTGGCTCTGTTTTTCTACATCAAAAGTTGGTTTATCACCCCTTCATCTCCCATTAGTTTTATGCCCGAACGTCGAAAATTTATCAGCCAAGCGGCTCTTTTGCTTGTCAGTGTGCCATTTGCCGCCCTTATCTACGGCATTACGAAGGGCAAATACCAATTTACCGTCCACCGAGATACCATTTTTTTTGACGACCTGCCCCAAGAATTCGACGGCATGACCATCACCCAAATATCCGATGTGCATTCGGGCAGCTTCGATAGCGAAACCGATGTCTTGCGTGGCATCAAACTCATCAACGAACAAAACAGCGATTTGTTTGTCTTTACGGGCGATTTGGTCAATAACACCGCCCAAGAAATGGAACGTTGGAAACCCTTTTTTAGTCAAATAAAAAAACACCCGCTGGGCAATTTCTCTATCTTGGGCAACCACGACTACGGCGACTACATACGCTGGGAAACGCCCGAAGCCAAAAAGCAAAACCTCAACGACCTCAAAACCGTTCACAGTCAAATTGGGTTTCGGTTGCTGCTCAATGAAAATGTTCCACTGACCAAAAGCGGCGCTCAAATAAACCTGATGGGCATCGAAAATTGGGGTTTGCCGCCGTTTCCACAGTATGGCGACCTTCAAAAAGCGACTACCAACCTAAAAAAAGATGATTTTAAGATATTGCTTTCACACGACCCGTCGCATTGGACGGCACAGGTAATTGATTTTACTAAAAAAGTGCAGCTTACGCTTTCTGGACACACACACGGCATGCAGTTTGGGATAGAGGTTCCGGGTTTTATAAAATGGAGTCCCGTCAAATATAAGTACAAAAACTGGGCTGGATTGTATCAAAAAGCAAATCAATATTTGTATGTAAACAGAGGTTTTGGTTTTTTGGGGTTTCCGGGTCGTGTGGGAATTTGGCCCGAAGTAACGGTTTTGACGCTTCGTAAAAAAGTTTAAAAAAGTTTAAAAATGATTTCAAATTGAAATAAAAAAACCCACAAGACTGGCTTGCGGGTTTTTTGTTGATAAAGATTTGTGTTTTATTGGTAAATTTCGGAACGTTTGCTCGACGAATAGTTTACTTTTAAAGCATTTGCCTTACGCAGTTCTTGTTTTACGTCGGTGATGATACCCATTTTGAGGTCTCTATCGCATTTGAGTGAGAACGTGAGCAGCGGTCGGTCGCCTTCGGGTCGGTCTTGACGTTCCATTTCTACATACTGGACCACGTCTTGGTAGGTCGAAATTTTGTCGTTGAGTTGTACACGAGGTGCTGTTCCGTATTTGTTGGTGTAAGTAGCCGTTGGTTCACCTACATAGATGTAGCTCACCAGCGATTTTTTTTCCAGTTTTTGGATTTCAGTTGCTTGCGGTACGACGACTTTTATTTTCAGGTCTGTTTGACGCATGACGGTTGTTACCATAAAGAAGAACAAGAGCATGAACACGATGTCGGGCAGCGATGCCGTTGATATTGGTGGGGCTTCTTTGTTGCCGCCATCTTTTTTTATTTTTGCCATTTTAGTTGCCTCCTACGTTTTCGGGTTCTGCTTCCGAGATGATTTGTTTGTAATAATCGGTGATTTCTTTTTGTTTACCGTCGCTCAAATCGGCGAGTTTTCTACCATATTTACGCATTGCCATTTCGTCTCTCAGCTCGTTGTAGGCTGCTTTGAGTTCGTTTTGTGATTGGATATACATGTTGTACGATGTGCCACGGTCGTTTTTGAGTGAAATAACGGCGTCTCCTGGTGCTTCTGCCAAGTTGGGGTCGTTTGCACGGTTGGCGTTGTCTATAAATTCTTTTGCGTTCTTTTTCAAATCACGGATGTCCATCGGTTTGTCTTCCACCATCAAAAAATCTTTTGAGTTTATCAAAACGGTAAACACGTTCCGTTCTTTAATTTTGGCTTCTACTTGTTGGTCTTTGGGTGTGATTGGGGGTAGGCGAATGCTGATGCCCTTGTCGGTGTCGATGGTGGTCGTTACCAAGAAAAAAATCAAGAGTAAGAACGCAACATCTGCCATCGAGCCTGAATTTACTTCGGGTGATTTTCTATTATTTTTTGCCATAATCTTTTAATTGATTAAAAAGATATTGTTTAAGATATGAATTTACGTATTTCGCCTACGATGAGCGAAACGACCATGATGGCACCCAAAAGGTAGGTGGCGACCAAGCCTGCTCCAACGCCTTTGGAGACGGCTGGTGTGATGCCGTATTTCTCAAATGAGGGCAAAACCGTGCCGTCGGCAAGCAGATAGCTGATAAGAAAGACGGCTCCAAAGGCACCGATGCCTACCAAAGATGTTTTTGCTGACTTGGGGTTGCTAAAAATTTGTAAGATTGGAAATACAACCGCACAGATGAGGCCTACAAAAAGCATTGCGTAGCACAGATACAGCCCGATGCTGATGGCGGTATCAATTCCTGAATTTACCATAATAATATTTGTTTGATGAATAAAGGGTTAGAATTATTTTTTAGAGTGCTTAACCAAGATGTCCATCAATGAGATTGACGAATCTTCCATGGTATTGACCAAACTATCGACTTTTGACACCAGATAGTTATAAAATACTTGTAAAATCATGGCAACAATAAGACCGCCTACCGTTGTGATAAGGGCTACTTTGATACCGCCTGCAACCAATGAGGGCGAAATATCGCCTGCAATCTCGATGGCATCAAAGGCTTGAATCATACCAACTACCGTTCCCAAAAAGCCCAGCATGGGTGCTAAAGCAATAAACAAGGCTATCCAGATAAGACCACTTTCTAAGCGACCCATCTGTACCGAACCGTAAGAAACAATCGATTTTTCGGCTATGTCCAAACCTTCTTTGGCTCTATCCAAGCCTTGATAAAAGATACTTGCGACGGGACCACGTGTGGTTCTACAAATTTCTTTGGCTGCTTCTATGCCGCCGTTGTCCATGGCTTCATCTACTCTTTTGAGGAGTTTGTCGGTATTGACGGTTGCGAGGTTTAGGTAAATGATGCGTTCGACCACGATAGCCAAACCGATGAGCATACACAATAAGATTGGAGCCATCCATTCCCAGCCGCCTTCCATAAACTTTTGTTTGAGGACGTAGTGCATACCGCCTTCGGCGGCAGCTGGAGCGGCTGGAGCAGCGACGTCTGTGGTGGCTACTTGTTCGGTTTGGGCTGAAGTGTCGGTTTTGGTCGAATCTTGTGCCAAAGCAATTTCAGTTGAGAGTGTGCCTAAAGCAAAGGCTGCAATCAATAACAATTTTTTCATAATTTTACGAATAACGGGTGTTTTTTTGTTAGATAATTTTAAATTTTTACTTATTTTATTTTAATTTAGATTGTTTAGACCCTCCGACTTTGTGCGTTGCCTGCGGGCATTGGCGGTTTTGGTGTCTGATGGTTTTGGCGGAGAAAGAGGGATTCGAACCCTCGGTGGCATCTCTACCACGCCCGCTTTCCAAGCGGGTACTTTCGACCACTCAGCCATCTCTCCCAATTGTATTGTTTTGCGGTAGGTTCGGACTTATTGTCTTGAATACCTAAAAAACGGTGCAAACTTACCAAAATTAATACAGAAAGTTAATTTTATTTTACTTCAAGATGATAATTGTTGGTTTGCTTATTCAGAACGCAATTTTTTTGGGTTTTTGACCGTTGCGACTGGGTAGCAAAAATACAAAAAATCTATCAATGTGGCTAAAACCAATACAAAATTTACAAAATTGTTTGTCGATAGCCTTCTGTGCGTTTTTATAATGCCTTGGTTTCAATCAAAATGAAACAATAAGACCCTTGATGCCACAAAATTAATGTATATTTGTAGCAGTTTAGTCTTTTAATTATTCTTTCTTTATAATGATTGTGAACCCACGTTCTCTAATTTATGCTTTTTGCCTTGCAGTGTCTTTGGTTTCTTGGGCAACGCTTGCTTTGGCACAAACCACGCCGAGCCAGCCCGAGATAGCCTTTACCTTCAATGGCTTGCCTGCTATTGCAGACGGTGCCGTAACCATCTCGGAACGCAAAATACAATTCCAAAATTTTTTGACCCTCTTGGAGCGTGAACGCATCAAAGTAACTGGATTTGCACTGGCAGGCAAACTCAACGAACTGGGCTACGATGCCCTCATGCGTTTTGCTACGCAAGGACACAACCTGGGCAACTACACCTATACCTATCCCGATTTTAACAAAACCTCTGCCCTAAAATTTATTGCCGACGTAGAAAAAGCAGAAGAAGAGATGAATGTTTATTTCTTTGAACACAAGTTTTTTAGGTTTCCTTATGACCATTCGGGAAACAACCTTGCCAAAGTGGACTCGGTGCGTTTGTTTCTCAAAAAGAAAAACTATAAGATAGCACCCGCAACCATCGATGTCGATGACTGGTATTTTAACCTCTATTTTATAGAAGCCAAACGCATGAACAACCAAAAACGTGCCGACAGCATCGGGATAGCCTATCTCGAACACATCAACAAACGGGTGCAGTATTTCAAAAGGCTCTCAAACACACTCCTCGACAGGCAGGTCAAACACATCTTGCAGCTCGAAATGAACTACATCAACAGCATCTATCTCAAAGACGTGATTGCATATTTTAAGACCAATAACTGGAAAATAATAGAACTGAATCAAGCCCTACAAGACCCTTTCTATACGCTTGCAAACCAGTATGTGGGCGAAACCAACCTCAACTGCCTCGAACGCATATCGAGCAACACCTCTTTTTTTACGCTAAACGATTTTTATAATGCTTCGCCGCTCTTGACCAAAAAGGTAAACGATGTTTTTAATGCCATGACCGACAAGCAAAGGGCTGGGCAGATGGTGGTTCAAGCCGTGGGGCGGTTTGGAAAAACGTTTGAAGAGATAAATATATTGGTACAAAAACAAGCACTCGGCGGCGTGCTGCTCCTCAATGGCACCAAAAACGATTTTACAAAGTATGTCAAGATATTAAACGAAACCGCCGCTGCCAACAAAACGCTGCCACTCATCTATAGTGCCGATGCCGAGCCGAGCCTGATTAACCGTAAAATACAAGGCACGACGCTGGTCAAAAAAGCGGTCGAGATAGAAAACGTTGAAGACTGTCGGCGTGTAACCATCAGCATAAACAGAGACCTCAAAGACATTGGCATCAGCCACAACTATGCGCCTGTGTGCGACCTGACACCGAGCAACGAAGCGATTGGGAACAGAAGTTTTGGCGATGGTTTCGAGCGTGTAACGCAGATGAGTGAAATTTTTATCAGCACCACGCAGCAGATGGGCATTGCAGCGACGGCGAAGCATTTTCCGGGTCATGGCTATGTGAAGGGCGACACACACAGCAAGTTGGTTTATATTGATGGTGAGTTGGACGAGGTGCCTGTTTATAAACCGCTTATCGAGAGCGGCGTTATCAGTATTATGATTGCCCACATAGCGGTTCAAAACAATGAAAAATACGACACGAAGGGTTTGCCGGCGACTTGCTCCCGCAAAATCGTAACGCAGCTGCTCAAAAACGAAATGGGTTTTAAGGGTATTGTCATTACCGATGCGATGAATATGGGTGCTGTAAAAAATATTGAGGCGGCGAGTTTCAAGGCTGTCAAGGCGGGTTGCGACATGGTGTTGATGCCTTTGGACGAGTTGGAGTTGATTGGGCAGATAGTGGCTGAGATGCAAAGGAACGATGTTTTTAGGGAGCAAATTTATGTATCGACCAAAAAAAT
>JAYWHZ010000303.1:0-2430 GCA_043777395.1 Bacteroidota bacterium | reverse complement strand
TGCCTTTCAGAAAATTGACCAACAAAGCACCCAAAATAGCACCAAAAAACTCGGCAACCAAGTAGGGCAACAATAGACCACGAACGAGTTTTTTGCGTAGCCACAACGCTACCGTTACCGCAGGGTTGTAATGCGCACCCGACAAGTAGCCGCCAGCATAAATCAAGGCGGTCAGACCACCTGCAATGGCAATTGGGTTGCCCGTCATACCGATAAAAAGCACTAAAAACAAGGTGCTAACAAATTCTACAAAATATTTATTCATTGGAAATTAAAAAAAGTTTGGTTATAAAATTTAAGGGTCAAAAAGTTTAAAAATACTTAAAGCACAATGTAAAGGGTTGTTTCTAATAAAAATTGGTTGCCTCGGCTTGCGTTGCTCGTAGCAAAATTTTGCCATAAGATGGCTGGCTCTAAGGTCATTTTTTTATTCAATGGAAACCCAATGCCGCCGTATGCCCAATTTTCGTTAAAAATGGGTGTTGATTTTGGGTAAGTTGCTAAAAATATATCGTTAAAAGCCATTAGGTAACATTTTTTTGCTTTGCCAAACGGCATTTTGTAAGAAAGCAGATAGCGGGTACGCAGCGAAAGCGGATAATTGCCCAACGTTCGGTTTTCGATAAAACGCTCTTCTAAGCGTAGGCGATTTTTGAGTGTGCCTTTGCCCAACTGGTCCACACGCCCAATTTCCTGAAAGATGCGGTGTTCGTTGAGGCGCTCTGTGCCAAAGGGAAAATCACGTTGGAAGGCATAAGCCAACACGCCAAACCAGTGCTGGTTTTTGCCAAAAAGTTGTATCAATGCCAATTCGCTGTAAAACTGTTTGTTTCTAAATTGTTTGGTTTGCGTGTTGGGTTTTTGGAGTGAGCCGTTGATGTCGTAGGCAAAAAAATTGAGTATCGTGTTGGGTTTAATCTTCTTTTCGATGTTGAGGGTTGGCATGAAGCCAAAATCTGGTGTGCTTTGGGCAAAAATATTGGTGTTGGTGAGCAATAAGAAAATGATAAGGCTTAGTTTTTGTTTCATTTGGGCATGGTTTTTAGTTGAATATTGAACAATAAAACAAACCACAAGCCAACAAATATTGGATAGCTTGCTGAGTTGTGGTTCGCTTTTGTTTAATAAATTAAATATAAGTTTTTTTTAACAGCATCCGCCACCGTCATAAAAATAGGTCGAATCGGAGATAAAAATATCGTCTCTACCCAAATCTGCCAACGCACCGCCTGTTTTATCGCACACGGCAAGGGGTTGATTTTCCATCAATGTGTGTCCTTTGTGGTCATCAAAAAAGGGTTCGGTGCCGTAATAAATCGCTGTTTTGCCCGTAAATACACAAGGACCATCGGCTGGCATCGGGTCTTTTATGGCACAAACTTCTACACTTTCGATATAAATCAGTTCGTTTACCTCGTAGTGGTTTGGCGAAAGAAGTCGATAAGGTCGTTTGGCTCTTATTTCTACAGTTCCGAAGCCACAATCCGTAATCATGTTGATATATTCTTTGAGCGGCAACGAACCGCTGATGCACAAGGCTCGGAGGCGTTCGTCGTTTTGCAGGTTTTGGGGCATCTGCTGCTCGCAAGTGGGGTCGGAGAGTACCAGCCTTCCGCCGGGTTTGAGTACCCGATACATTTCTTTGAGTGCCGTTTTGAGGTCTTCACGGGTAAAAATATTAAACAAACAGTTTTGAGCCGCTACATCGATGCTGCTGTCGGCGATGGGCAAATGCAGGGCATTGCCTTTTCTCACATCCATAAAATCGCTTTTGAACCAGCTGTTGTGTGCTTCGGCTTCCTTAAAATTGGCTTTGCAAGCGTTTATCATCTCATCGACCATGTCGATGCCAATAACGGCACCTTGGCGGCGAGAAAAATAGGCAAACTGCAAAAGTTCCATGCCACCGCCTACGCCCACATACAAGATGGTGGGGCTATTGACCAAGTCTCGTGGATTAACGGTGCTGCCGCAGCCGTAGTTCATTTCAAGCATGATTTTGGGGATATTCAAATCGGGCAGCTGCCAAACAGGGGTGGTCGTGCAACACAAACCCACGTCGGGTTTTAAGGCTGCCTCTTTGTACACATCAAAGGTGGTTTCTAAATAAGATTGCATAAAGATTTTTTATTTTTTGTTATGGTTAATGGCAATGAATTGACTTTCAAGATTGCTGGTAGTATGTACGATGGCAACACTTTTTTGGATTTTTGACAAGCGGTATTGACCTACAAAACCAAGAATCTTGAAACCAATGGCAAAGGTAAATGTTTTATTAAATCTATGTTGCTAATTAAAAATTATATTGAACTAAAAAAGAAAAAGAAGGATTGTGTTATTTTTTTATTTTTTTTTCGATTGGTCAATCACATTAATTAAAAAAAGATTAATTTTGCAGTGCTATCCAAGTCAATATGAATTGAAGCAGCA
>JAYWHZ010000302.1:0-2430 GCA_043777395.1 Bacteroidota bacterium | reverse complement strand
AAAGGGCAAAGATGTGAGATTTGGCAATCTCTGCCCATAAAAATGAGATTTATCCAAATTCATTAGCCAAAATTAAAACGTTTAAACAAGTTCATAGTTAAACAAACAAAGGGCAATGGTATTTTCTCAAAATGAAATAAAATGGCGGCTCATGCCCTTCATCAAACTCATCGCACCGTTTGCTGTGGGCATTGGCGTGGGCATCTACCACAACGAACCCCATGGCTATTTGTGGCTGGTGGTGTTGGCGGTCTTGGTGGGCATAATTGCAGTTGCGAAGACCAAAAAAATCATTTCCAAACCCATCGGCGTGCTTGCGGTTGGGGTTTTGGTCAATGTTTTGATGCTCGTATGTGGCTACCAACTCACAATGCTCAAAACACATCTTTACCACCCGACACACTACGTCAATGCACCCACAAGAGCCGATTTTTTGCTGGTTCAGGTCGCCGAACAACCCGCCGAAAAAAATAAAAGCATCAAAGCCAATTGCAAAATCTTGAAGGGCTTTGCCCACCAAAAAACCATCAACATCAAAGGCACTTTCGTGGCTTATTTTGCCAAAGATAGCTCGGCACGCAGCCTAAAATTTGGCGATTATCTCTGCATCAAAAACAACCTCCAAACCATTGGCGAAGCCACAAACCCTGCCGCATTTGACTACAAGACCTATCTCAAACACCACAACATACACCACCAAATCTATCTCCAAAATCAAAACTGGCAATGGTTAGGACACGAAAAACACTTTAACATACTCAAAATCGCCAACGACTGCCAGCAGTGGTGCGTCGGCGTTCTCAAAAAAAACATCGTCTCTCACGACGAGAGTGCCTTTGCCTGTGCCTTGCTCGTGGGCTACAAAAACGACCTGAGTGCCGACATCGTCTATGCCTATTCCTCGACGGGTACGGTGCATATCTTGGCGGTTTCGGGCTTGCATGTAGGCATCATTTTTATATTGCTAAACCTACTACTCAAAAAAATGGAGCAAAACCGCCGTCAGAATTTCGTCAGGGTAGCCATTATCATCTTGTTTTTGTGGGCTTATGCGTTCGTTACGGGACTTTCGGCGTCGGTGTTGCGGTCGGCACTCATGTTTTCGCTCATTTTGATTGCCCAACTCCTCAACCGCAGCTCCAACATCTACAACATCTTGGCTGGAAGTGCTTTTCTGTTGCTCTGCTACAACCCTTACAATCTGGTCGATGTGGGTTTTCAGCTGTCCTATCTGGCTGTGGCGGGCATCGTCTATTTTCAACCAAAAATCGAGCATTGGTTCTATTTTAATAATAAGATTGCGAACTACTTATGGTCGATGACTTCGGTTTCGTTGGCTGCCCAGTTGGTTACTTTTCCGCTGATGCTCTACTATTTTCATCAGTTTCCAAACACCTTTTTGCTCTCCAATTTGTTTGCTATACCGCTGTCGAGTGGCATTTTGGTTGGCTTGGTGGGTTTGATTTTGGTGAGTTGGATAGGTTTTTTAGCAAAAATAATTGGTTTTACCTTAAAATATGCCATTATGTCTTTAAATTTTCTGATTTTTCAAGTAGATAGCTTGCCTTTTAGCCAAACGACGGGCATTTTTATTACCATCATTGAAACTTATTGCCTGTATGTACTTGTTTTAGGTCTGGTATTGGCTCTGGTCTATGGTTCAAAACGGTCTTTGGGTGTGGTTTTTTTGCTTTCGATTGGATTTTTATCCTACAATATTTTTGAGAACATGCAAAGCCACGAGCAGAAAAAATTGATTGTCTATAACATTAAAAACCAAAGTATGGTGGCGGCTGTCGGAGGAAGAAAAATCAGTTATATTGCATCGGATAGCGTCTTGAATGATAGAAAAACGTGGCTTTTGTTTCTCAATGGGCATTTTTGTAGCCTGAATCTCAATCAAATAAGTAAATCATCGAACGTGCAAAGTTTTTTTGAATTTAACCAAAAACGCTTGGCGGTTCTCAACCAATACAACCAACAAAATTTTAGGTTCGATGCCAAATTGCCCCTCGACTATCTGGTCGTCGGCAGCGATATTTTGGTCGATTTTAAACACATAAAACAACAATTTAGCCCCCAAATTATTATTTTCGACAGTTCCAACTCCAAAAAATATACCAAGAAAATGACCATACAATGCCAAAAAATCCGACAACCCTGCTACGATGTCTCAACAAAGGGTGCTTTTGTGGCAGAACTGTAACTATTTTGTGCATTAAACGAATATCTTAGCCAATAGAATGCACTTTGGCAACCTTTTTGCACCCAAAAAGAGCAGTGTACTGATAAATGATATAAACAATTTAATAACGATAAAAAATGTTGCGTCTCTTAGGAATTATACTATTATTGATTATCTTTGCCCAATTTATAGGGCGGCTCTTGATTCCTTTTCTGTTGGGTCGAATGGTTCAAAAGATACACAAA
>JAYWHZ010000301.1:0-2433 GCA_043777395.1 Bacteroidota bacterium | reverse complement strand
GTGTCGCCATCAAAATAGGTAGATAGCAGCTCGATTTGGTCTGTCTGTTTGTCATAAAAATAATAATCGTTGGGCGAGTCGATGTCCGAAACATTGATGATAAACTTGGTCTCTTGTGTGTTGAAACTGCTGATGCTAATGTCTGCTTTTGAGGTTTTTTGTTTTATTTTTTGGTATATTTTTTCGTATTGCCCATCAAAAAACACAAATTTTGCTTTGTCCGTGTTGATGACTGCCAGTGCTACCTGGTCTGATTTTGGTGAAAACAGAGGTCTGGACACATCAACAAGAGGGCTTTGACAAATAATCTTTTTTTCTTTGAGTGTCGTCAGGTCAAATTCGACCAAAGCCTGTTTGTCTCTGCCAATGTTGGAGAGTGCAAGCAGCGTTTGGTCGTTGTTAATGAAAGCAATTGGTTTAAATATGTCTTCATCTTGGAGTGTAAAAATGGGTTTAAAAGGCAATTCTTCGCTTTTTCTGTGCCAAATTTCGCCATTTCCCAATGGTTTTGACACGATGGCGAGCAGGAGTTTGCCGCTTGCATTTGCAAACCAAGTCTGAACCATCTGGTTGTTTTCTATGAGGAGTTGCAGTTTTCCCGTTGTGAGATTGAGCCGATACACGTCTTCTTTTTGGGCATCTCGCAGGTTCATCGAGACCAATATTTGGTTGTCTTGGAGGGTTTGTTCGTTGCCTATCAGGTTGATTTGTGCTTCGGGATAGGGCGTGAGGTTGGTTTGGTTTTTGCCGTCAAAATCGATGACAAACAATTGAAAATGGCGTTTGCCGTCGGTGTCTTTATAGTAGATTATTTTGTCGTCTCCCAGCCAATAAAACCGCCTGATGTCTGCTATTTTTTGGGAAGTCAGGGTGTGTATTTTGTTGGTTGTCAGGTCTCTAACTGCAATGTTCAGCGTGTTGTTGAGGCGTTGGTTGTAGGCTATTTTGTTGCCCGATGGGTTGAGTTTATAATTGCTTTTTTCGGGGTTCTTAAAAAAATCGGACACCGAAATGCGTTTTGCCTCGCCGCCGTTCTTCTGTGATAGATTGGTGCAGCCAATGGATAAAAAAAGTAAAAAATAGCAAAGGCAACAAGTGTTTTTCATGGGTTTGGACATGTGGTAATGCCACAACAAAGATAAAAAAATATCTTGAACCACAAAAATTAATCCCAATTTGATGGCTTACTCCTTTTGACTTAAAAACACTTAGAATGACTTTTGAGATATAAACCATATAATTTTTATTTTTTTTGATACAATGTCCATTAATTAACATATTTTTACAAATAAATTTGAACGCCATGACCCATCTATTTCAACATACCCCACGACCATGAAGCTGAGCCAAATGCCCCTTATCATTGCTGTGATTGTGGTGGGTCTGCTGTTGATTTTGACCATTCAGGTGCTTTGGCTCAACGAGTCTATCGGGTTGCGAAGGGCGAGTTTGCAAGACGATGCCAACAAACTGCTGGGCGAAGTGGTCTTTGAGATGGAGCAGCAGCAGGTCGGCGAGCTGGTCAAAAACGTGGGTTTCACGTATTTGGATAGCAGCATGCGGCAAAAACAGAAGTCGGTCTTGGGTCAAAAAAACATTAAAAACCTACGGCTTTTTTCTGAAAATGAATTGGAAGAAGCCAAAAAAAATGATTTTGAAATAGAGTTTGCCAATCTTTTTGCCAACACCGACAGCAACGCTTTGCAGCTCGAAACGATACTGACCGACAGCACTTTGATTAAAAACAAATCTTTTTTTAATGCCTTGCTCAACGAACTCAAACTCTCGCAAACCAAATCGCTTGCCGAACGCATCAATTTTCGGCTGTTAGATTCGCTCATCAACAAAGGCATTGCAGACAATCAGTTGAACAAATTTGAGTATACGTATCAGATTGTGAGCGAAAACGCTTTGGCTCAACTCAAAAGCACCCAAGCCAACACGCCCGATGCCTTGCTGTTTACCAAACGCTTGTTTGAAAGCGACTATCTGGCAAAAAAATATTATCTTACGTTGACTTTCTCAAACATAGAATCGGCTTTTTATCAATATATCAGAAACCTGTTGTTTGTCGTTGGTACGGCGTTGGTGTTGGTGGTCGGTGGGGTGTTTTTTTTAATTAAAATCATTAGAAAGCAGCGTTTGCTCTCCGACATAAAAACCGATTTTATAAACAACATGACACACGAGCTCAAAACGCCCATTTCGACCATCACACTTGCCACCGAAACCATAATCGAAGTCATCAACCTGAACTACCTTGAGCCGCTGACCAAAATAAAACGCTATGCCAAGATTATAGAAGCCGAAAACGCAAGGCTTGGCAAGCATGTAGAGCATATTTTGACCACAACACTCCTCGAAAAAAACGATTTTGAACTCAACATGACTGCTATTCACCTGCACACACTCGTCCAAAAGGTGATAAACCAA
>JAYWHZ010000300.1:0-2433 GCA_043777395.1 Bacteroidota bacterium | reverse complement strand
TCGAGCATGGTATCTAAGTCGTTGTTGATGGATTTTTGGAGCATTTTTTTCATCAATCCAATGGCTTTTGTGGGTGCATTTTCGTAGTATGTGGCTATGTCGTTGGTCATCTGGTCGAGTTCTGTTTCGTCTTTGGCTATTCGGTTTAGCATGCCCCATTCCAGAGCTTGCGTTGCCGATAACCTTGTTGCCATCGTTGCCAGCTCAAAAGCTCTGGCAGAGCCCACCAATCGGGGCAGAAAATAACTCGAACCGCTATCAAGCACCAACCCGATACCCACAAATATTTCGATGAGTTTGGCAGTTTCTATGGCAATCGTCATGTCGCAAGCCAACACCAGCGAGCAGCCTGCTCCTGCTGCCACGCCGTTGATACGCCCAATGATGGGTTTGGGCATTGCCCGCATGAGCCTGATGATGGGATTGTAGCGTTGGTTGAGGCTTTCCATAAAATCACGTTTTTCGGTACCCACAACGGCTTTCAAATCCTGTCCCGAACAAAATGCTTTGCCTGCACCCGTCAAAACGACAACCCGAACGGCATCATTTTTCGACACTTGTTTTAGGGCATCTTGCAGCTGATAGCTCTGCTCATCGTCGAAGGCATTGAACACTTCGGGACGGTTGAGGGTTATGGTGGCTCGTTTTTCTTGGATTTCTAACTTGATGGAACTCATAATTTTGAATTTGTTAAATGATTTTTTACTAAATATTCGGCTATCTGAATGGCGTTGGTGGCTGCACCCTTGCGGAGATTGTCGGCAACAATCCACAAATTGAGCGTTTTGGCTTGGCTTTCGTCTCGTCGTATCCTGCCCACAAACACCTCGTCTCGGTTGTGCGTAATCATGGGCATAGGATATTTTAGGTTTTTGGGGTCGTCGTAAACGATTACACCCGGTGCGTTTTGCAATATATTTTTGATGTCCGAAATTTCAAATTCATTACAAAATTCTACATTGACGGCTTCCGAATGCCCACCCAAAACAGGTACTCTAACGGCTGTGGCGGTAATTTTAATGCTGCTGTCGTCCATGATTTTTTGGGTTTCGAGAACCATCTTCATCTCTTCTTTGGTATAATCATTCTCCAAAAAAACATCGATATGAGGCAATACGTTTTGGTCTATCGGGTACGGATAAGCCATATCGCCAACGATGCCTTGCCGCTCGTTTTGCATCTGCTGCACCGCTGCTGCACCTGTGCCTGTTACCGATTGATAGGTCGAAACCACGATGCGTTTTATTTTATATCGTTGGTGGAGCGGATTGAGTGCCACGACCATTTGGATGGTTGAGCAGTTGGGATTGGCAATGATTTTATCTTCGGCAGTCAAAAGATGGGCATTCACTTCGCCTACGATAAGTTTTTTGGTGTTGTCCATTCGCCACGCCGAGCTGTTGTCGATGACGGTCGTGCCAACCTCCGCAAAGCGATTAGCCCAAGCCAGCGAAGTATTTCCACCAGCCGAAAACAGGGCAATATCTGGTTTTTGGGCAATGGCATCGAGCATGGAGATGATTTTGTGGCTTTGATTTTGAAATATTACTTCCTTGCCAATAGATTTTTCGGAAGCTACTAAAATCAATTCCGACATAGGAAACTGACGTTCGGCTAAGATTTCCAACATTTTGGTACCGACCAAGCCGGTAGCCCCTACGATTGCAATTTTCATTTATAATTTTTTTTTGACCTAATGATTTGGTTTAAGTTTAATTATTTGGTTTTACCATTTTATTTCATAGACCTCAAAGCCTGTTGTCAGGGTAGTTGAGGTGGTGTTGGGCAGTCGTTTGATGTTTTGACTGCTCTGCCCTGTGCTAAAATAGCGTTTCTCTTCTACGACCTTAAACCCATTTTTGTGATATTCGACGATGCCTTGCTGGTTTGGCACTTCGCCACTAAAAGCAATGTCGATGGTTTGCAAGCCTTTGGCATCTATCTGTTTGGGTTTGCGTTCAAAATCGGTTTGATTAATCAGGCTCATCAACCGATGTCCTTGCGGAATGCCATAGCCCAAAAAAGAATTTCCGTAGGGATAGAGATGCCCCGATTTTTCGATTAGGGTGTAGATTTCGGTGCCTGACAGTTCGGGTTTGTTTTCTAATATGCAGGCGATGAGTCCTGTGATGGTTGGAGCGGCAAAGGAGGTTCCGCCGTCGGAGTAGATGGCAATGTTGGGTTTCATAAATTCGACATTTGGGTTTCCGATGGAGCTGTAGTCTTGTTTGAGGTTGTCGAGGTCGGTAGCCCCAACGCTGATGGCGTATTTGGAGTCGGCGGGAGCAGCCACGATTTTCCATTTCACGTTGCCTTCGTTTCCGGCTGCCACGACGAGTATCATGCCTTTTTGCTCAAAGGCAATTTTGGCTGCTGTGGTTGTTGTGGCGGTTTTGCCGTCCATTTGGGTGGTGTTGTAGTCGTCTTTGTCTG
>JAYWHZ010000299.1:0-2437 GCA_043777395.1 Bacteroidota bacterium | reverse complement strand
GTTTACCGGGGAGTTTTTCTTGCGATACCACTGGCACCACGCCGTCGGAGGGTGTGGGCGTGTGTATGGTGAAGCCTATCGTGCGGGTTACAGTTACCAGTCTCCAGCATGCTCTCCTAAATGGGTTGAAGCAGGCAGGTTTTAGGTAGGTTAGTGTTACCCCTTTGGTACTTTCCCTTGATGCACCTATCACACGATGCCATTGTCGATTGATGCCAGTGATAAAGGCGTAACTTCCTATGCCGTATTTTGCTGCCATGAGTGCTGTGACAGGATTTGGTGCTTGAATAGTGGCAGCACCGATCACATAAGCACATGCGGCGTACTGAGCTCCAAAAAACCACGCAGCAATTGGTGCATTTAAGTCAGCACAGTCATATTTGTCTAAATCAAATTTTGAGGGATCTTTCATCATGCCAGAGACTATGCGCCAAAAAGTGGGTTGATTTTCTACGCCTACGATAGATACCCTTGGTTTTTCTACGTTTCTTAGGGTATCTGTGTTGAGCCTTATCATGCTTGGGTCATTTGGTCTGAGGGTTCGTCCGCCAGCGAGCTGCGTGAGCAAATCTGGCAACAAAGTTCGAGCCACCATACGCACGGATAAGTTGCTCACTAACAAAGTGGTCAAGGTGGTTGTGATGGGAAAAACGATATCGAGCGTAGAGGCTGGTCCTACGAGTATGTTCCTAAGGCTATTTTGTAGAAACACGTCGTGGTCGCCATCCACTATAGACTGCCCGATGGGTGCCCCGGCATGTGGTCCGGTGAAGGTTATGAATCCACCGATGTTGCCCGAGCGGTTTGGCACCCTGTTGTATTCACGTGTTACGAGCGAGCCCATGCTGTGTGCGATGACGATGTTGTCTTGTGCTGGGGAGAATACGTTGCGTCTATCCAGTTCGTTGGCAGCATCTACGATTCCTCGTCCGGAGTCGTATTGAGGCGTTAGGACGTTGGCACTTGGATACTGCCGCATAAAATTGCTCGATGGCTTGGTATAAGCTTGCCAAGAGTTTGAGTCTCCGCCGAGTCCGTGTACCCAATAGACGTTTCGTTGCTGGGCGAGTGAGTGGTTGGCGTAGGCGATGGCGATGAGCATCGAGAGTACTGCCAGATATTTTTTAATTTTTTGTGTTAGACAATTCATTTTTTTTGAATTTTATTTTTTGTATTGATGAGATATTTTACTTTTTTGATAATTTTTTACTTTTACTTTTTAAGTTCTTTGACCAAGTCTTTGCATGGGTTGAGTTGTAGTTCACCTTTTCGCACCATTTTGTTGCCTTCGTTGAGGTAAACGGTGTAGATGTAAAACCCTTTTTTGAGTTTGAGTGTACATTCTTTTTCGCCGACGGGCACCACGAGTACAAATACAGGGTTGGAGCTGGCTTGCTGTTCTTCGGTTTCTTCTTCGGTTCTAAAAACCCTTTGCAGTTCGACCTTGACGATGCTCGTGCCTTTGTTTTCGAAGCACAGGTTTGCCTGTTGGAGCTCGCAGTTGTCCGTGCTTTTCTTGTCTTTACCTTCTGGGTGTGCAAAGACCTTGACGAGGTCTACCATCACTTTGCTGCCTTCGATGATTTGGTCCACGAGTTTACTTTTTGGGTCTTGCTGAATGACTATTGGCGGCTGGTTTTGTGCTGCGTTTGGATAGATGAGCGTTTGTGCCCAAGTTTGGGCAGCCATAGTGTAGCCAAAAAGCCACGCTATACCAATTTTTTTTAATAGACTACGCATGTGACGTTTTCGAAGGTTTTGATGGTATTCATGGTGTATTTTGCTGTGGTCGGGCTGGTTTCATAAGTGGTGGTTTGTATTTCCTCCACTTGGTTGTTTTTGTCGAACTCAAAATTGGAAAATCCATACACGCTGTCATCGTCTTTGGTATAGATGCTGGTGAGCATGAGCAGTCTATTTTTGTCGATGTGTGAGATTATTTTGCTAAACTCTTGATTTCCCGATTGGCTCACGTCGTTTCTGCTTGTGGTAATGACTATCTCTGGCGAAGTCTCGTCGTTTATCGAATTTTTTTGGTAGATGAGTTGTTCGGCTTGTTCGGCTTCTATCACACCCACTTGGGCGTGAAACAGCCTTTTGGCTATGTCTTCGTTACTGATGCCTTGTTTTTTCCATTCTTCTATTCTTTCTGCCAATATGCTTAGATTCTTGCTGATGCCAGCTTTGTCTTGTGTGCCTATAATTTTTTTACCTGCATCGTCGTAAGCTTCTGTTTCTTTGCCTGTTTCAAATCTGATTTTGACCATCTTCGGACTATCGTCTGGTAGTGTTGGGTCATCTGGAAAATCAAAGGTTTGTTTTGGGTTTTTGAAAACCATTTCGAAAACTGTTGTGGCATCGTCGTAAATAATTAGGCTCACGGTTTGTCGGCTTGCATTTGGTTCAACTTCGAGGTCGTCGTAATCGCCTTTTTTAT
>JAYWHZ010000298.1:0-2442 GCA_043777395.1 Bacteroidota bacterium | reverse complement strand
GAAATTGCCCCTTTGGAGGGTTTGAGCAGAGAACTGACCGAGGCATACAGCAAAGCATATATGTTTGATTTGTTTGAAGGCAAAATAAAAACGGTCATTGAGGAGTTTAATGTACATCTCTGGGATTGGGTCGATGGCTTGACGGCACATTTTCCCTCTATCCGATTTGGTTTTGAGCAGGCGATATTGGATTTTTTGAATGGCGGCAAGCAGATTTATTTTCAAAGTCCATTTGTTGATAACAAAAATTTTATACCCATCAATGGTTTGGTTTGGATGGGCGAAAAGCGGGTGATGAAACACGACATTATTGAAAAAATCAAACAAAACTATCGATGTATCAAACTAAAAATTGGGGCAATAGATTTTGATGATGAGTTGGATTTGATACGTTTTGTGCGTCAAGAGTTTTCGGTTCACGATGTCGAGATTCGGGTCGATGCCAACGGTGCTTTTGAACCCAAAACAGCCTTAGAAAAACTCAAACGCCTGTCAGATTTTGGTTTGCACTCCATAGAGCAGCCAATTGCAGCCAATCAGCTGGGCCAAATGGCTCGTTTGTGTGCCGTGTCGCCTTTGGCTATTGCCTTAGATGAAGAATTGATTGCCCCAAAATTAGAAGCAAAAGACCTTTTAGAAACCATTCGACCCCAATATATCGTGTTGAAACCCACACTTTTGGGCGGTTTTTATCAGAGCCAAGCTTGGATAGAGGCGGCTAATGGTTCGGCGGTCAAATGGTGGATTACGTCGGCTTTGGAGTCTAATATTGGCTTGAATGCCCTTGCCCAATGGACTTACAAAACGATCAATTCACCTAATAATCTAAAATTTCAGCCGCTGCTCAACGAGTTTTGGCAAGGTTTGGGTACGGGCAATCTCTATGAAAACAACACACTTTCGAGGCTCACGATAGCAGATGGCAATTTGTTTTATGGCTAATTTTTTGGCAAAAGACCTTAGTTTTCAGACATTTTTTGAGCCATATTTTTAAGTTCGTTCAGTGTTTTCCAGTTTCGGGTGCTTGCCGTGCATTTCAGTTTTTTTTCAAAAAAACTGTTTGTCAGTTTGGTATTGCCATAGCCGTTTGGGCAAAACACATAGACGACCTTGCCTATAATCTCAAATTCGTCGGGAAAGAAAGCAATTTCGTCTATCTTGTCGATGCTTTTTTCGGTTGGCTCTGCCGATAAAAACGTGGTATAGACCTTCAAACTGTCTTCTTGTCTTGGGTTGATGAATGGATTTTGGTCGATAATGGCGTTTATCTGCGTCGAATCTAAAATGAGTATTGGAATATTAAAGCCAAAAGTATCCATAATTTTTTGTTGTATCGTCTGCTGCATGAGCGTTATATCGTCGATTTTTTGGCATTGAAACACCACATTTCCGCTTTGAATATACGTTTGAGCGTTGAGCAAATGGAGTTCGGTATAGGCTTTTTTGAGCGTATCCATGTCGATGAGTTTTTGCCCCGACACGTTGATGCCCCTAAGCAGTGAAATGTATGTTACCATTGTTTTTTTTATGACCAGATTTAGTTTAATAGCCCACGGATTAGATTGTCTATGAGTTGTGTTCGTTGTGGGTTGTTGCCCAATATTGATGCCACGATTTTGCCGTCTTTGTCGATGAGATAGTAGCTCGGAAAAGTAGTTACTTGATACACTTGCGATGTTTTGTAGGCTTTGAGGGCGTTTTGATGGCTTATCTTTTTGGTTGCCAAAAAATCTTTGAGGTATTGTTGGTCTTCGTCAAACACATTCATTCCAATGACTTTGAGTCCCAAATCAACATATTTTTGGTGTATCTTTTCTATCGTTGCCAAGTCTTTGATGCTGTTGTAGGAGTTGGTGTGCCAAAAAAAGAGCAGCGTCAAGTCAAAATCGGGGTTGTTAATCGTGATGGGTTCGCCTTGGGTCGTGGTGTGTTCAAACGGTGGTGCTATGGTTCCATTGGGCAGCAATTGCATTTCATTTTGGGGTAAAAAAACGCTTGTCTTAAAATTTTTTGGTATCTGTTTTTCGGCGTTGATGTCGGCTATTTTTGTGTTCTGGTTGTTGAGTTCTATGTTTTTGAGTAGCACTTCTATATACTGTACTTGGCTTTGAAACAACAGGGTAGAAACATGCTTTTTGGGCAAATAGTTTTTGACATCGACCCACAGATAGTCCTTGTGTTCGTCTATGGCATCGGCGGCGTTTAGGGGGTAGATAATCTCGATTTTATAGCATTTTTCGCCCAATATCACCTCTTCGCCTTGTATTTTGAGCGAAATAGTTGGCTCTTTGCCAAAAAAATCATTGTAAATCTCTTTGATAAAATGCGTCTCCGACGTAAAAGGCTTAAACAAAAGGTCGTTGTTTTGCATCTGCTCCGAATACCAAAAACCTATTTTCTCAAAGTCATAAACCACCCCAATGCTGTCAAAACTATCTATCT
>JAYWHZ010000297.1:0-8255 GCA_043777395.1 Bacteroidota bacterium | reverse complement strand
TTTTTTGTTTGCCCAGTTCTACGATTAAATTTCTGATATCGACGAGTTGGTTGGGGTCGAGTCCCGACGTTGGCTCGTCCAAAATAAGCACTTGCGGGTCGTGGATAATGGCTTGTGCCAGCCCTACTCTTTGCTTGTAGCCTTTGGAGAGTTGCCCTATTTTTTTGTTTTGTTCGATGCCCAAACCCGTTTGTTCTATGGTATTTTTGATGCGTTGGGTTTTGTTGTCGAGCCTAAAAACGTTGCAGACATAGTCCAAATATTCTTTCACATACATATCGAAGTAGAGCGGATTGCTTTCGGGCAGATAGCCGATGTGTTTTCTCACGTCGATGCTTTGCGTTTGGATATCGAAGCCGCAGACGCTTGCCGTGCCTTGCGTTTGGGCAATGTAGCAGGTCAGGATTTTCATGGTGGTGCTTTTTCCGGCGCCGTTGGGTCCCAAAAAACCCACAATTTGCCCTTTTGGTATCTCAAAAGAGATGCTGTCGAGGGCTTTTTGGTTGCCGTATTGTTTGGTTAAGTGTTGTACTTTTATAGACATTTTATTTTTTTTAATTTATTTTTTTAAGTTTTAATTTTTAATTTATTTAATTTATTTCAACATCATCAGGGCATTTACGACTGTTTCGGCTCTTTTTTTTCCGATGTCTTGGGCAAGTGTTTCAATTGATTGTTTTTTGATTATTTCTACCGATTTATATTTTGAAAGGAGCAGTTGCGTTGTTTTTTCGCCTACGCCAGCAATGTCGCCCAACACGGATTTGAAGGTATTTTTGCTGCGTCGGTCTCTGTGGTGTGTTATGCCAAAACGGTGTGCTTCGTCTCTGAGTTGTTGTATAATTCGGAGCGTGGGGCTGTTTTTGTCTAAGTGCAGTGCAAATTCATCGTCGGGATAAAAAAGTTCTTCCAGTCTTTTGGCAATGGATATGATGCTGATTTTGCCTCTGAGTTCGAGTTTTTCGAGGCTTTGGAGTGCCGAGCTCAGTTGCCCTTTTCCGCCGTCTATCACGATGAGGTCTGGCAGGGGTTGGTTTTCGTCTTTGAGGCGTTTGTATCGCCTAAACACCACTTCTTGCATGGTTGCAAAGTCGTCGGGACCCGTTACCGTTTTAGGGATATAGTGTCGGTAATCTTTTTTTGAAGGTTTGGTGTTTTTGAAGCAGACCATTGCCGAAACGGGATTTGTGCCTTGTATGTTGGAGTTGTCAAAGCATTCGATGTGTCTTGGCAGTGTGTGTAGCCTCAATTCTTTTTTCATGATTTGGAGTATTTTTTCTGTGTTTTGCTCAAAGCTCGATGCTTTTTCGGCTCTTTGTTTGGAGCGAAGGCGAAGTTCAAAGTCGGCGTTTTTGAGCGATAGGTCGAGCAGGTTTCGTTTGTCGCCAATTTTTGGTATCGAGATGGTTAGGTTTTGGTTGTTATCCAAAAAATCAAGTTCATAGGGAATCACAATTTCTTTGGCTTTGCTTTCAAACAGCGTTCTAATTTCGGCAATGCCATAGAGCAAAAGTTCTTCGTCGGTTTCGTCTATCTCTTTTTTTATTTCGAGGTTGTGAGCCACCACGATTGCCCCGTTTTCGATGTGTAGATAATTGACAATGGCAAAATCGTCTTTTGAAGCCACCGAAAACACGTCTAAATCCGATATTGAAACACTTGCGACAACGGATTTGGCTTGATATTGCTCCAAACCCATTATTTTTTGCTTGATGTATTGGGCTTTTTCAAACTCATAATTTTGTGCCAGAATGAGCATTTCGGATTTCAATTGCCCAATGACGGCGGCGGTGTTGCCTTTGAGAATGGCTTTTATCTGACCGATTTTTTGGTTGTAGCCTGCTTCGTTTTCGAGTCCAACACACGGGGCGAGGCAGTTTCCGATTTGGTATTCGAGGCAGGTCGAAAACCGTTTGTCGTCGATGTTTTGCTGTGTCAGGTTGAGTTGGCAGTTTCGGAGTTGAAAATTTTTCTTAATCAAATCGAGCAACATATTCATTATTTTGAGCGATGTGTAGGGTCCAAAATAGGCAGAGCCATCTTTGATAAGGTTTCTGGTAACGATAAGTCGTGGAAAACGCTCGTTGGTCAAGCCGATGTAAGGATACGTTTTGTCGTCTTTTAGTTTGATGTTATATTTTGGGTTTTGGTTTTTTATGAGGTTATTTTCGAGCAGCAGAGCGTCCATTTCGGAGTTTACGACCGTAAATTCGATACGGTTGATGCTTTTGACGAGCAGATGCAAGCGGCTACTTTGCAGCCTGTCGCCTTGAAAATATTGCCCTACTCTTTTTTTTATGTTTTTGGCTTTTCCCACATAGAGCAGGTTATTTTCTTTGTTGTAGTACCGATAGACCCCAAAAGTTGAAGGCAGATTGGGTTCTATTTCTTTAAATTGTTCGAGGGTCATGGGGTGTTTTTGGTCAGTTTTTTGTGTTCAAACGAGGTCTTTTAAGTACAAAAGTAGTTATTTTTACCCAAACATTGATTTATTTATCGCATGATGACAATCCCTTTTTTTTGAGTTATTTGTATTTCCATTGCTTTGAGGTGCATGTGAATTTGGAGAATTTCGTCTGTTTGCTCATCTGAAAGTTGGTGTTGAGGGTCCATTTTTTTTTGGTTTTGGCGCATCATTTTCTGTATTTTTTTCAGTTTTAGATAGTCTGCCGACGAGATAACCTCTTGGCTAATGTCGTGGTCAATGCCTTTGACAAACACCCCGTGCATGTCGAACCAATTGTTGCTCACTTCCAAGTTAATACCCATAATATCGATGATTTTTTTGACCATCACCGCATCTTTTTGCTGCATCAAGGTGTTTTTGTCAATGGTTTCATTGGCTTTGAAGGCTTTTTCAAAGTACTGAAAAATCTGATAAAACGTTTCGTCTTCCCATTCTATCCCGTCAAATTCCTTGACCAGATAGTCAATCACCGTTTGCCCGTTGTTCATCATCTTGTTGCCGTAGAGCAGCAGCAGCCTAACAATTTTTTTTTCTTGATCAACACTTTTATTGGCTTCAAGTGCGGTTTTGTTTGATTCGAGTTTGTTTGTTTGTTCCCCAATTTTTTGGGCATCGATGAGGTTTTGCCCCTCCGATGCGGTGTGTTTTTGCGTCTCAAATCGGCGGTCGTTCTTGGCTTTATCAAATCTAAATTTATTGACTTGGTTCATCAGCAGCTGTTCGTCCATCTGCAACAAGGCAGCGGCTTGTGTGGTAAACAAAGCGGCTTTTATCGGTTCGGCTATCTTGGCAATGCTCAAAAGTACTTCATTGATTACTTCGGCTTTTTTAGTTATGTCGTTGTTGGCATCTTTGAGCAGTGTTTGGGTTTTGAAATGAATAAAATCTTGGGCATTGGTTTCAATAAAGGTTTTGAACGCCGTGCTATCTATTTTTTGTGCATAAGAATCGGCATCTTCGCCATCGGGAAACACCACGATTTTGACGTTGAGGTCATTTTCCAATAAAATATCTATGCCCCTGATGGCTGCCTTGATGCCCGCCGAGTCGCCGTCGTAAACCACCGTTACGTTGTCGGTAAATCGCTTGATAAGTCGGGCTTGCTCCTGTGTGAGTGAGGTTCCCGACGAGGCAACCACGTTTTCTATTCCAATCTGATGCAGCCTTATCACGTCCATATAGCCCTCGGTCAGCAGGCAGTTGTCGGCTATTCTAATGGCTTTTTTGGCTTGAAAAAGCCCATAAAGCACCTTGCTTTTGCTGTAAATATCGCTTTCGGGCGAATTGACGTACTTGGCTTCTTTTTTATCTATTTTGAGGGTTCTGCCGCCAAAACCAACCACTTTGCCCGCTGCGTCTTGTATCGGAAACATGATTCTGCCCCTAAAACGGTCTGCTCTGTATGTCGATGGGTTGCCATCGGTGTGTTCAGAAATGAAGGTCAATCCACTTTTTTGGAGGTAGTCTATCGCAAATCCATTTTTGAGAGCCGTATTGGTCAGGTGTTCTTTGGCATCGAGGCTGTAGCCCAATAAAAATGTATCGATGCTTTGTGGGTTTATTTGTCGTTGTTTGAGATATGCCAGCCCGACGCTTTTGCCTTCGTCGGTTTCGAGCATGTTTTTGGTCATTTGTTTTTGGGCAAATGCGGTCAATGCCATTAGGCTATCTTGGTCGTTTCGTTGCTGTTCAAATTCTTCTTTGGTGCCTGTGTAGGTCTCTTCGATGGCAATGTTGTAGCGGTTGGCGAGTTTTCGTAGGGCATCGGGGTAGGTCATTTTTTCGTAGTTCATCAAAAAATTGATGGCATTGCCAGCTTCTCCGCAGCCAAAACATTTGTAGATGCCTTTGCTTGGCGAGACATAAAAAGAGGGCGATTTTTCGTTATGAAATGGACACAGACCGATGTAGTTCGATTGCTTGCGTTTGAGTTGCACAAACTCGCCGATGACCTCTTCGATGTTCGTACTGTCAAATATTTTGTCGATGGTGGCTTTGCTTATCATGGGTATTTTGTTTGAAGTTATAGCCGTTATTGTGCAAAATTACGATTTTTTTTGCTTGTTTGGGTGCGTTTGTTTTTAGGATGTTGTTTTATGCAAACGGAAGGTTCAACGGTCGCCGATGATGCTGGGATTGTAAGACGAATTAAGGAAAAATAAAAACAAAAAATATTTTTGAATAATAAATAAAAACTTTTGCTACATTTGGAAGTACAACATACAACGCCAGATAGCAAGCAAAAATTTATTTTTAACCGTTTAAAAATAAAAAAATATTTTTTTGAATAAAACAAAAACATTTATCTTTTCATTGTATCAAAAAAAGTTTTTAAGCCCAAGATTGTTTGCTTAAAACTTACAGACTTATTTTTTCAATATCTAAAAACGGTACAATTTTTTGGCACCGCCAACCTTCTGAAACTCAGATAATATTTTCCGTATTTCGTCGTATGAATTGCACGCATCGGGATTTCTAAATTTTGATTTGTCAATATATTGCTGGTATTTAAAATTGGGATACGCCTTACCCACAGCCTCAAAATCGCCGATATACCACGCCTCCAATTCTTTGCACACAATGCGTACCAGCGTGGGGCAGTTGCCATTGGCAACACACAAAGCAGCCAATTTTCGTCTAATACCTTAGGCAATAGTATTGTCAAAAATTCCTTTATTGATGGCTCTTCGACCAATATTTCAATTCTCGTCATATCGCTATCTAATTTTTTGGTCCACTGCCCCTAAAATATCCCTGCTTCCACAAATACCCAAGTTGGTCGCCTTCGTTTACCAAGTCTTTAATGGTTTGGTCGTTGGCGGCTGTTTCGATAGTTGTGTATTCATTTTACTTTTTTAGCCAAAAAAGTTTGCTTATTTCTTTGGGTAGATCTCGAATTTCGGTGTCCTTATAAATAAACCTTAAAAAATTTTATCCTGATTTTTTCAATTTCCATGACGTTCTTATTTTTTTGTAAATATGCTGTTATTCTATTTCTAATGTCTTTGTGCAAATCAAACTGACATTTACAAAGTCTAAAATTCATCTTTTCTAATCTTTTCAATTAAAAAGGAAACCCGATGCCCAAGTTGATGAAGTTGAAGTAAGGGTATCTGCTTTTGGGGTCGTTTGTTTGGCTCTGCGGCAGATCTAATTCTTCTTTCCAGCCTTTGTATCGCCAGTAGTCGTCTGAGAAATGAGCGATGACCCATCGGTTTCCAGGTCCAAAAGCAGGGTCTCTAAGTTTAAGTCCTGCATCGATTCTGAATATAAAGAAATTGAAATCGAGCCGCATACCCAAGCCAGTACCAACGGCAAGCTGCTGATAAAAGGTATTGAAATAGAAATTTGAGTTTAAGTTGGTCGATTTTCTCGTCCACACATTGCCCACATCAACAAACACAGCACCACTCAAAATACTCACAATGGCAAATCGGTGTTCGAGGTTGAACTCCAGTTTTACGTCGCCAAAACGGTCTATACTGTCCTTATAACTGTTGGTAGAGCCTGCTCCTACCGACCGAGCCGCCCACGCCCTAAGGCTGTTGTTGCCGCCACTAAAATAGTTTTTTTGAATGGGTAAGTTGTCTGTTTTGCCCAGCGGCACGCCTATGCCCACATAGAGCCTCGAAGCGAGCGTGTTGTTGTAGTCGATAATCCAATATTTTCGGGCATCGATGTCAAATTTTAGGTATCGAAAATACTTTAAGCCATAAAACGTTTCATCATTTTTATTAAAAACGCTTTCAGGCAAGGCATTCATGAGCAAACGCCCAATAGTTCCAGCCGATTCGACATCGAAACGCACAAAGAACGGTTGGGTTTTATTGCCCAGATTGTTGATGAGATAATGGGCTTCTATGGCGGTTACGAAACGTTTTATAAACAAAGCACTGTAAAAAGGGTCGTTCAATCGTTTTAAAATGGCATCAAAGCTGCTTGTCTGATTGATTTGCCCAAAATTGACCTTAAAGGGCGAAAAACCGATTTTATTTTTATTCTTAATCGTTGCCTCATAGCCAATCGTTAGGTCTAAGGTTCGTGAATCGTAGAGTGTGGCTCTGTTTTCGTAGTTAAACGTGGTGTTTATTCGACTTTTAGGGACAACATCGGTCAATTGATTGAGCGTTTTGAATGGAAAAGCAAAACGAGGAATATATAGCGACATGCCGACGTTGGCTTGTTGGGTGTTGAATATCCGCCCGATGGTGTTGGTGTCCGATAGGTTGGTGCGTTGCGATTCGAGACCTGCCCCGATTTTGAGTTCAAATATTTCGCCCCCTTTAAATGAGTTTTTGTTTTGGAGCAAGACGTTGCCCGATATGCCGTAGGTGTTGCCGGTTTGGGTGTTGCCTTCGGCAGACCAGCCCACGTTTCGCTTGGCAGCGGGTGTGAGCAAGACATCGACCTGAATGGTTTGCGAGGTATCGGTCAGGGTCGGTTTGAGTTGTACGCTCACGTAGTTAAAGACGTTCATGGCGTTGAGCAAACTTTGGGTTTGGAGGAGTTTGGAGGGGCTAAACAAGTCTTTGGGCTGCACCAAGATGTTATTTCTAATCAAATCGGTGCGGATAGTGGGCGTTGGCTTGGTATAAAACCAAATATTTTTGTATAAAGTTGGCTGCCCGAGTTTGGTCTGGCTTCCAAAATTGTATTCGGTATTAACCCTGACGCTGTCGATGGCAAAGGGTTTGTAGGTCGATGATTGTTTGGCTTGTTTGAGTTTGAAGGTGAGTTTTACGAGTTTGCTCTCAAGGGTTGTGTCTGCATCGACAACGATAAAGTCTTTAACAAAATAGTAGTAGCCTTGCTCTCTCAAAAAATCTGCCATACGCTTGCATTCGGCTTCTATTTTATCGACATCGTAGTAGTCAAATTGTTTTATTAATGAATTAAATTTTATTTCATTGATGATTGAATCGATAGCCGTTTCGGTGCGTGGCTCAAAAACCACATCGCTCACGATATACTGCGTACCATATCGAACCAGATAGTTTACCATCACTTTGTGTTTACTTTTTTGCACAATGGTATAGTTCACTTTGTTGTTAAAATAGCCTTTTCCGAACAGATAGAGGCTCAATTGGGCTACGTTTTGCCGCATTTTCATAGAATCGACCAAGGCGGGTGCTTCGCCAACCGATTCTTTGACACTGGCTTTGAAGCGTACAAATCGGTTTTGGTTGCTGCGTGTTGCCCAGAGGTAAGCCCACAGATTGGTTCTAAACAAAAACAAAAATTTTCGGTTTGGCTTGGGTTGAAGGACTTTCAAAGCGTCTTGTTCGTAGGGTTTTTCGATGTCGGCAATGCGGTGGCTCAAAATCAATTGTTCGGAGTCGGCAAGGTATTTGGTGGGTCGGCAGCCGCCAAAAAACAAAGCACACAAGACACAAAAGACGCTAAACGGCGTTGTATGGTGAGAAAAAAAGTTTATTGGAATGGTTTTGCCTCCGTACAAGTATTTTTTTTTATACATGATGCGTTATCTTTGTGCAAATATATTCATTAATTGAAGATAATACAACAACGAACGTAGATTTGTGCAAATCCGATGCCCTTCAAAACATTGAGGCATGCCAAAAAATTTGGTTTAATTTTTGTATATTTTTTATTTCAAATAAAAATACGGTTCAGGCAATGAGAAAAATATTTTTGAGTATCGGTTTATCTATTTTTGGAATGTTGGCTTTGCCGCTTGTGGGTTTGGGTCAATCGCTCGCAGGCAGTTTGGTTTCGTCGGGCGGCACACACGCCCAAACGCCCTTTGGGTCAATGAGTTACAGCATTG
>JAYWHZ010000296.1:0-2451 GCA_043777395.1 Bacteroidota bacterium | reverse complement strand
CGTAGCCGCCTTTGACCAATTTTTCGGTTACTTCCTGAGCGTCCATTTTGGTTCGGGTAAAGATAATGGCGTAGATGTCGGGGTGCGAATCGATAATCCGTTTTAGGGTTTCAAACTTGTGTCCGGCATCGGTCAGGTAGTACTGATGCTCGATGTTTTCGTTGGTCTCTTGGTTTCGTTTGACGGAGATTTCGGCAGGGTTTTTCATGTAGCTGTCTGCTATCTGTCTGACCTCACGGGGCATGGTGGCGGAGAATAGCCAAGTCGAGTTTTTGTTGGTGGTTTTGGACAATATAAAGTCTATATCGTCTCTAAAACCCATGTTGAGCATTTCGTCGGCTTCGTCGAGTACCACATATTCTACCGTGTTTAGGTTGATGGCTTTGCGTTCGATGAGGTCTATCAGGCGACCCGGTGTGGCTACCACGACTTGCACGCCCCGCTTGATGCTTCTGATTTGGGTATCGAGGGCATTACCACCATAGACGGCTATGTGGTAAAAATTATCCATAAACTGACTGTATTTTTTCAAGTCTTCGGTTATTTGGATACACAATTCTCTTGTTGGCGACAATATCAGTGCTTGGACGTGTTTTTCCGTCGTGTCGATATTTTGCAACAAAGGCAAACCAAACGCTGCGGTTTTGCCTGTTCCTGTTTGGGCTAAACCCAAAAAATCGGTGGTGCGTTGGAGCAAGATGGGAATGGCTTGCTCTTGGATAGGCGTCGGTTCTGTAAATCCCAATTCGGAAATGGCTTGCAGAAGCTCGGAACGTACGCCCAATAATTCAAATTTATTCATTTATATAATGGTGTCTCCACTGTTTACAGAACCCGCTCTTCGGACTCCACAACAGCATTTTTAATAATAATTTTCGGCATCATAGACCACATAAAAACCTCATGTAGTCATTGGCAGACCTCATAAGGTTTAAAGATTGTTTCTAATTTGCGAGTGCAAAGGTAGTGTTTTTATTTTTAATTGTTATAAATATTTTTTTGATGCTCGAATATTGTCTTTTGGCTCATGGGTTTTTATTAAAATAGCAATAATTTATTTGCTTGATATTTTGTAGGTTTTTCAGGTTTCGGTGGTTTCGAGTGTATTGACCATTTTGAATTGCATTTGATAGAGTTTGTGGTAGTTTCCTTGCATGGCTAATAGTTCTTGGTGTGTACCTTGCTCCACGATTTCGCCTTTTTCCATGACCAGTATCTGGTCGGCGTTTTGTATGGTCGAGAGCCTGTGTGCAATGACGATAGATGTTCGGTTTGCCGTTAGTGTGTCGGTGGCTTGTTGTAATATTTGCTCGGTTTCGGTGTCTATCGATGAGGTTGCTTCGTCTAAGACCAATATTTTTGGGTTATAGACCATGGCTCTCAGGAATGCGATGAGTTGGCGTTGCCCCGCCGAAAGGGCATAGCCTCGTTCCATGACGTTGTAGTGGTATCGGTTTGGGAGTTTGTCTATAAATCGGTTGATGCCTGTAAATTGGGCGATGCGTTCTATTTCTTCGAGGGCTATGTCGGGGTTTTTGAGGGTTATGTTTTCCAATATTGTGCCTGAAAACAAAAAAACGTCTTGCAATACAATGCCGATGTGCTGGTGTAGTTGCGTCAGTGGTATCTGGCGAATATCGATGCCATCGAGGTATATTTCGCCGCTTTTGAGTTCATAAAACCGACTCAGCACATTGATGATGGTCGTTTTGCCCGAGCCTGTTGCCCCGACGATGGCTAATGTCTTGCCTTCTTCGACCGAAAAGGAGATGTTGTTGAGAATAGTTTGATTTTCGATGTATTCAAACGAGACGTTTTTGAACTCAATGTTTCCTTTCACCTGCTCGATGTTGGTGGTGCCTGTGTCGTTGGCGGTTTCGTTGTTGTCCAAGAGTTTAAAAACCCTTTCGGAGGCAACCATACCCATTTGAAGGCTGTTAAACTTGTCGGCGAGCATACGAATGGGTCTAAAAAACATATTGACATACAAGATAAACGAGATAATGGTACCAATAGAGCCGTTGTATTGGAGTACATCTTTGACACCCCACCAAACCAAAAGTCCCAAACTGGCTGCCGTAATGATTTCTACAAGCGGAAAAAACACTGAATAGGCAAAAACACCCCTCAAATGCGCTTGATTTAGGTCGCCGTTGATGGTCTTGAAGGCTTGGTGTTCTATCTTTTCTCGGTTAAAAATCTGGATAATGTTCATGCCCGTAATGCGTTCTTGCAAAAAGGTGTTCAGATGTGCCACTTCTTTACGCACGTCTTGAAATGATTTTTTGACGCTTTCCTTAAAAACATACGAACTATAAACCAGCAAAGGCATCGTAGCGAGGCTTATCAAAGTCAGTTTCCAATCGGTAACGAGCATCAAAACTAAGATAACGACGAGCTGCAAAATATCGCCGATAATGGTCAAAAGCCCATCAGAAAAAACCTGCGAAA
>JAYWHZ010000295.1:0-8291 GCA_043777395.1 Bacteroidota bacterium | reverse complement strand
TATAAAACCATTTTGGTTATCGGTTCGGAGGTTCATAGTGCTGGCTTGGACACGAGCAAACGGGGACGAAACGTGTCGGTGATTTTTGGCGATGGGGCAGGAGCCGTTGTGTTGCAGCAAACCACCGATGCCCGTCGAGGCATTCTTTCTACACACCTGCACGCACAAGGCGAGCATGCGCTGGAATTGTGTGTAAAAGAACCTGGTTTTGGAAGTAAAAAAATTGATTATACCAATATTGAAAATCGCATAGAAAATTTTATGCCCACGATGAACGGCAGTTTTGTATTTAAAAATGCGGTGGTTCGTTTTCCCGAAGTCATACAAGAGGCACTCGACCACAACAAGCTCACGACCACCGACATCGACATGCTCATACCGCACCAAGCCAACCTTCGCATCAGTCAATATGTACAAAAACTGATGAATTTGCCCGACGAAAAAATTTATAACAACATACAACGCTACGGCAACACGACGGCGGCATCCATCCCCATTGCCCTGAGCGAATGCTGGGCAGAGGGCAAAATCAAAGACGGCGATTTGGTGTGTTTGGCGGCTTTTGGCAGTGGATTTACGTGGGCTTCTGCCCTCATCAGGTGGTAAAACGCATTGTTTATATTTATTTATTTTAATTTATTGATGCAATTTGATTTTTGACCTTCTTTTTTTAATGCCTTTCTAAAACTATCCAATAAAACAAAATATTATGCTTGAATCTGCCTCGATAATCATGTTGAAAAGAAAAAATATCCTCTTTTTAGTGGTTCTGTGCTGTATATTGGTGCGTTTTCACAATGAGTTGGTCTATTTTTTCTACAATTCTGACCTTTCGACACAATTAGAAGCGACCAAAAACGTGCTTCGTGGCAAAGGTTTTACGCTTCAATACATCAAAATTCAAGATTTGGGCAAGGTCTATGTCGTTCCGATGACCGACTGGGCTATCGGTCTGAGCATCGTGGCGGTGCCATTTGTTGTGCTGATGGGCAATTTTTTTAATGCCTTATTGGTGATGAACCTATCGATTTATGTGCTTTTGGTCGTTTTGTTGTATCGTTTTATGGATTTGCTCCATTTTACCTACAAATCCAAATGCTGGTTTTTTATCTTGTGGGGCATTGGTTCAAACTTTTTTTATTTTTTATCGACAAGCGATTTGCTTTCGCTGCTTACAGCTGTTGCCTCGTTTTATTGGATTTTAAAACACCATTCATTTGTCGAAAAACAATCTTTTTTAACCCTTTTTATCACCGCATTACTCGTTTTTTTTGGTGCTTTTTTTAGGTATGCCTACTTGCCTTTGGTGGCTATCGTGCCGCTGTTTTTGTTGGTCTATGGCTTGCAAATAGGTTCAAAAATAGCCATCAAACAAAGCATTGGCGTGGGTGCAATGGCACTGACGATGACGGTTTTGATGACGCTTTACAAAAAAACACGGGGGCAAAACAGCTTCGATGCCGGCATACAAAGCCAACACAACTGGCTGGCGTGGCTCAACACCGACTATTTTCCCATCAAATTGTTTGGGTGGCTTTACCCCTTGGAAGAGATTTGGCAACAAAAAACGATGGGTTTCGATTGGATTTTTTTGGGTTTTATGTACGGCATATCGGGTGTCATTGTATGGCTAATCGTAAAACGCTGCAAAAATCTATTCGCAAACAACAAAACGGACGTCGCCTACCAGTTTTTGCTCTTGACCATCGTGGCAACGTTTGTGGTCTGGCTTTCGGTTTACTATGCCTCCGTTGTGCAGCCTCCGCAGCCCGGCATCAGCATGCCTCGATGGTTTGAACCTTGGACGTTTGTGTGCGAAAGCAGATACTACGCCTTGCCGACAGTTTGTATGCAGTTGGCAGTATTTCTAATCTGGCAAAATCAATCTTTTTTCAAACAGTTTTTAGGTTCAATGATATATATATCCGTTTTTTATGGATTGATAATAAATATATTATTTACCTACAAGCACTATGTGAGCGGCGAAAGCTACAGTTTTTCTATTGCCCAAAAAAACAACCTTTTGGTTAATCAACTCCTCGACCAAACAGCTGAAAATACCCAGATTCCAGTGGTGTTTGCACTGCCCGAAACCGCCCGAAATGCCGAAATATACAGACTCTCAAAAGCCACAATGTGTGTCGATTATTCCGAACTGATGATTGCCAAAAGTCTCAATAGCTCCCAAAAAATTATACTCATCGTCCAAATTCCAACCCAAAGAACCAAAAATCAAACCGCTTTCTTAAACAAATTTAAACCAAAATACTTGGCACATTTCGGGGCGTTTGATCTCTACCAAACCGTCGTATTGCCTCAAAAACAGCCTTTTTTTTAAATATTTAAACAAAATCTTGACATATCCAAAAAATATTAGTTTATTTGTTGCTCAAATCATTTTAAACCAAATTTTAATTATTCTAAACCCAATCAATTATCCATCAATACAATTTTTTTTTGCATTTTTTGTCAAATACATATCCTTCGCAAAATCAATTTAACGTTTTCTAAATCAATAATCCCTTAAATCAAAACCACTGAACCCTTTCTTAACCCCAAAAATCGAATTCTAATCCCGTTTTGATACGCAAATAAGCCAAAAAACCTAAATTTAACAATTCTTAACAAAATTTTTCAAAATAGTTAAAACACTTTCATTACCTTTACCAGACCATATTGCAACCCAATTGGTCAAAAAGGTTTTTTTTACCATTTTTTAACATATACAATCAATAAAAATACATTCATAACATAACACAAAACACTTAACACTCTATCATCTATGGCAAAAAGGATTTACCCAATCCTACTTCTTATGCTCCTATTCGTGTGTGCAACCGCAATAGCACAAACAGGCATCATCAGAGGTAAGGTAACAGATGCGAACACCAAAGAAGGGCTGCCTTTTGCAACCGTTCAACTCAAACAAAATGGCGTTCTAAAAACAGGCGTAACCACCGACTTAAACGGTGCCTACAAATTCTCGTCTTTGTCTCCAGGCAACTACGACGTGCAGGTATCTTTCGTAGGCTATACCCTAAGCTTGACAAAAGGAATTTTGGTCAAAGGCGACCAATCTACCTACTACGACGTAAAAATGACCCAAGGAAAAGACCTCCAAGAGGTCATTATCTCCGACTACCGTGAACCCTTGATAGACAAAGGAAAAACCTCTTCGGGCGGCACAGTAACCCGTGAAGAAATCAAAAGCCTCGCCTCACGTGATGTAGGCTCCATAGCCGCCACAGCAGCAGGCGTAACCCAAGCCGACGGCGGCAGAGAACTCAACGTGAGAGGCTCTCGCTCGGCATCTACCGTCTATTTTATCGACGGCGTGCGGGTCAGAGGCGGCACCAACCTGCCAAACCAAGCCATAGAGCAAACCACCGTCATCACGGGCGGACTGCCTGCGGTTTATGGCGATGCCACAGGCGGTGTAATATCTATCTCAACACGTGGACCATCAAACATCTTCTTTGGCGGTGCCGAAATACTAAGCTCCGTACCATTTTCGCCAAAAGCACTCGGCAGGTTTCAAGACCCCTACAACTACAACTTGGGTGCATTGAGTCTATCGGGTCCGTTGTTGTTCAAAAAAGACAAAGACGGCAAAAAAGAACGCTCCATATTGGGTTTCTTCATCTCGGGCGAATATGAAAGCCAAGCCGATGGTTCGCCCTCGGCAGTGGGCGTGTGGCAATTGAAAGACGAACTTTTGGCAGATATTCAAAAAAATCCACTCCGCCAGTTTGGCGAAGGATTCGTGCCAAGAACATCATTTCTAAACAACCCAAACGACTACGTCAACGTCAAAGTGCGTCCAGACGCAGGCAACAACCGACTAAGTTTTTCGGGAAAATTGGACTTTCAACCCACCAACAACATCACCGTAACGCTCGGTGGTACCTACGACCAAACATCGGGCAGAAACTACAGCTACGCCGGTTCGCTGCTCAACTCCCAAAACAATTCGGTGTTTAAAAATAGTGCATTCCGTACCTATGCCCGTTTTCGCCAAAAATTTGGTGGCAACTCCAAAGACCAAAGTGCATCGCTCATTCAAAATGCTTTCTATACCTTTCAGGTCGATTATACCCAAGCCAAACAAAGCGATCAAGATGCCAATTTGGGTCAAAATCCATTCCAATATGGACATTTTGGCTACTTCCAAACCAGAGAAAACAAAGTGTATGACTTGCTCAGAGAAAGGCTTCGCCGCCCCGATGGCACGGAGGTTTTAGACCAAAACGGAAACCCTATCGATGGCATCACCACCGGCAACGTCGTGTTTGAACAGCAAGGCTGGGGAACAAACAACGTAACCTACCGCCAAAGTATGTTTGACCAAACGTTGAGCAACTATGACCGACATTTGTTTGAACTTTTGGGCAACAGAACCATTCAGAATTTTGAACAACTACAACAACTCGGCGGTGCCATCAACGGGCAACTACCAGGACGCTTATCTACCATCTACGGCGTGTTTAGTAATCCAGGACGACAAACCAATGGCTACAATTTTTCGGAAACCAATCTCTTTCGCCTCACCGGGCAAACCTCTGGCGACATCGGCGGGCATGCCATCAACATCGGTTTCGAGTTTGACCAACGCACCGACAGAGCCTTCAATTTTGACCCATTTGCAACCACCGCCGGACTCTGGGGGCAAGCACGTTCGTTAGCCAACGCACACATACAAGAGCGAGACCTTGCAAACCCAATTTTGTCTTACGATAGTTTTGGTCTCGAAGTCGATTCTGTACTCTACAACCGATTGTACATCGGCGGTTCGCAAACGACGTTTGATAAAAATGTGAGAGCCTTATTGGGACTCAAAGCTGATGGTCTCGATGCAATAAACATAGACAATCTGGACCCCAATACATTAAGTTTAGATATGTTTTCTGCCAATGAACTGCTCAACCAAGGCAATGGTTTTGTAGATTATTATGGCTACGACTATACGGGCAAAAAAACAAAAGCACGACCAGGAAATTTCGATTTCTTTAAAGACGAGGTAAACAGACCAAGAGCGGCATTTGCACCAGTATATGTGGCTGGATATATAGAAGATAAATTTGACTTCGACGATTTGGTGTTTAGAGTAGGTGTTCGTGTAGATAGGTTCGATGCCAATCAACCCGTATTGAAGGACGATTATTCATTGTTTCCAACCAAAACCGTCAAAGAAGTTCGTGGATCACCATTGGGTAGCAGCATTCCATCTACCGTAGGCGAGGACTTTGTGGTCTATGTCAAAGATGCCAACGCAACCGAAATCTTGGGCTACAGACAACTTGACCCCAAATCTCAATTGGCACGTTGGTACGACGCCAATGGCACAGAACTCCGAACAGCAGCCGGGTTAGCCCAAAACTCTGCCAGCGGTGTAGTAACGCCTTTCTTGGTCGATTTTCAAGACAAAGTCGTTGGCGAAAAAGCATTTAAAGACTATGCACCACAAATCAATGTGATGCCTCGTATTTCGTTTTCATTTCCAATATCAGACGAAGCACAGTTCTTTGCCCACTACGACGTACTCACTGCCCGCCCAACATCAGCATTTCGCTACGACCCAACCGTCTATGCTTTCTACAACATCATAGGCAATAACACCGTCTCGCCAATTGCCAATCCAAACCTACGCCCAGAACGAACCATCGACTATGAATTGGGCTTTAAGCAAAAACTCAACGCCAAATCTGCTTTGACCATCACGGCTTTCTACCGAGAAATGCGTGATATGATTCAGGTTATAGGCATCAACTTTGCTTACCCTCAAAACTACCAGACCTATGGCAACATAGACTTTGGCACCGTAAAAGGATTGACCATGAGCTACGACCTACGCCGCACGCAAAACGTCAGGCTCACTGCAAACTATACCCTGCAATTTGCAGACGGTACAGGTTCGGGCGTTGCCTCTGCCCAAAACATCATCAACTCGGGTTTAGACGGTATTCGTACACCAACACCTTTGAATTATGACATCAGACACAACCTTGTTACGACAATCGACTTCCGTACAGGTGCAGACGAAGGACGCATATTTGGCAAAAAAATATTTGGTAATATGGGTTTCAACATCGTAGCCAACGCCAACACAGGCTCGCCCTACACCCGCCAAAGTGGTATCTCTGCCGATGGCGATGCTGCCAATCTCGTAACTGCCGGACGTTCGCAACTCAAAGGCACCATCAACGGTTCTCGACTCCCAAGTGTGTTCCGTATGAACCTTCGTATCGACAAAAACGTGGACTTCAAAGTGGGTAAAAATAGCGATGACAAACCCAAACTTGCACAGCTAAACATCTATCTACAAGTACTCAATGCACTCAACAACCAAAATATATTGGACGTGTATAGAGCCACAGGCTCGCCAAGCAACGACGGATTTTTAGACTCTCCGTTTGGTGCGCAAACCCAACGCAGCACACTCGATGCCATCGCATTTCGTGAACTGTATAGCCGAAGCATGGTCAATCCAAACAACTTCAGCTTGCCAAGACGTATCCGATTAGGAGTTGCATTCAACTTCTAAAATAAGCAGTCATAAATTATAAATCACTATGTTTTAACAATCGTAAATTTTTTAAAAATCAACTCCAACAAAATGTATCGTAAACTAACATCATTCGTCGTGCTGCTTGCTATCTCGACAAATGTTTTTGCCGATAAAGTAGCAGAAAAAGGCGGCAAATCTACCATCATTCGCCGAATGGTAGCCGACTGTGACCAGCCAACATCAAGAATATTTCTCGACATCAATAACGTCAGAGCCCGTATATTGGGTGGCAACGACATGTGGTGGGAAGGTAGCGGAGGAAACGCCAGCTACGAAATCCCCAAAAACTCTGACCCTACTTTGCCAAAAAGACACGCACTCTTTGCGGGTTCTGTATGGATTGGTGGCATCGATGCCAACAAAGTACTCAGAGTCGCCGCACAAACCTATCGCCAACCAACAACGCTCGATGTCGGTTTTTGGCCCGGTCCGCTCAACAAACAAACTGCAACCATCAACAAGATAGATTGTGGTAGATTTGACAGACACTGGAAAATAAACCGCAGCCAAGTATCGGCTCACAAAGCAGCCAGCAAATTTGTAACCCAAGGTACACAAACGACTTTCGTGGGCTTTGAACCAGGCTACGTGGTGCCAGAAGTCTTTAACGAATGGCCAGCCGAAGGCGACCCACGTGCAGGGCAAGATGCTTTCTTAGCACCGTTTGTCGAAGTCAATGGTGAGTTTGGATACCAACCCGAAAAAGGCGATTATCCACAGATATTTGGCGACCAAGCCGTCTGGTTTGTCGTCAATGACAAAGGCAATACATCAAAAATCGATGCCAAACAAATTGGTATTGAAATTCAGATTCAAGCATTTGCTTTCCAAAGCAATAACGAACTGAACAACATGACCTTCTACAACAACAAAATCATTAACCGCTCTACCATTCGACTGGACTCATGCTTTATGGCTCAATTTGTGGACCCAGATTTGGGTAATGCAAACGATGACTATGTCGGTTGCGACGTGCCTCGTGGTTTGGGAATCTGCTACAATGGCGACAATGACGACGAAAGCGCCGGTGGCGCTGTAGGCTATGGTGCTAACCCTCCTTCGGTTGCCATAGATTTCTTTGAAGGACCTTATTCAGACGCTCCAGACATTCAAGGCGATGGCAAAGACAACGACAAGGACGGTCAGACCGACGAAAACGACTCTCGATACCCTCAGTTTCCAGTCTATGAAGGCAATGGTCTCGACGACGACAAAGACTGCAAAGTCGATGAGTACGAACCCTTTGGTTGCGAACTCACACCCAACTCTGAACGGATGATTTTGAGTAAATTCTTATACTTTAATAATGATGCCTCGCCAACTGGAAACCCTACTAATCCCGTAGAAGCCTACAATTACATGACTGGTTTTTGGAAAGATGGAACACGTATGACCTATGGGGGTAGTGGATATGGCAACCCCACGGGCATTCCAACCGATATGATGTTTCCCGCAACTTCTGATGAGCAATATGGCTGGGCAAGAGGCGGAAACTGCCAAAACCCAAAACCACCAGTAGGCAATTGGACAGAGGTAACTGCAGGTAATGCACCAGCAGACCGTCGTTTTGTAACCTCTGGCGGACCTTTTACACTCAAATCGGGTGCCGTAAACTTTGTAACTATTGGTGCCGTTTGGGCAAGAGCTTCATCTGGAGGTGCCGAGGGTTCATTTAATTTGCTACTCAACGCCGACGATAAAGCACAAGCAGCCTTTGACCAATGCT
>JAYWHZ010000294.1:0-2469 GCA_043777395.1 Bacteroidota bacterium | reverse complement strand
TCAACTACGCCATAACTTCCTACATAGACGACGGCGAACGCTCTCGCCTGCTCTCCTATAAAGGCAGCGGCGGGCTGAATCGTTACTACATCGCCAATGGATTTGAACTCCTCAAAAAACGGCTCTACTTGGGCGTTTCTGCCTCCTACCTGGTGGGAAACTTGGACTACTACGAACGCCTCGAATTTGTAGCCAACAGCCTTGCCGTAGATCCTTTTGTAAACATTCAAATCGTGAACCAACAACGAGACAACGGTTTTCTAATCAATGCTGGACTTCAATATAAACAAAAGATAAAACAAAATAATTTCTTGACCATCGGACTAATTGGCGACGTGGCAAGCAGCCTAAAAACCAATCAGACCTATTCGGCACTGCGGTATAGAAGCCTCAACATCGGCGATTTTATTGTAGATAGCCTTTTTTCAACAAAAAAAATAAGCACCGTCGCACTTCCAACACACCTTGGAGCAGGATTGACCTACGAACTCTCAAGCAAACTGCTGCTCTCCGTAGAGGCTTCGCAACAAAACTGGGCTACTTTTAAAGCACTTGACGACAACGAGGACTCGCTTTCAAACAGTTTTTCAATCAACTTTGGAGCAAGCATCACGCCCGACATCAACGCCAACACTATAAAAATGAAAAACTATTGGAAAGTGGTGAGCTACCGCTTTGGTGCCCAATATCAACAAACAAACCTGCCTGCCAACCTAAAAACCAATATATCAGCCCCTGTCAATCAGTTTGGCATAACGTTTGGAGTATCCTTGCCGTTGAGGAAATCGTTTTCTCAAATTCACTTTGCAGCCGAGCTCGGGCAGCGGGGCAACCTCAAACAAAATAATATCATTGAGGAGAAATATGGCAAACTGACGGTTGGTTTTACATTGGACGACCGCTGGTTCATAAAAAGAAAATACGATTAACAGATTAGAATTTTAACACAAGCAAATAATTTATTATACACCATCAAACAAATAATAAAAACTCAAAATACCCTAAAAATGAAAAAAATAATTCCCATTACCCTTGTCGCTCTCTTTAGCACTATGGCATTCAACGCCGTTGCACAAATCAACAAACAATGCAAATATGGCAAAGATAGCATCAAAACCCTGCAAAATGTGTCGCTAACGGTTGAGTTTTTTAAACAAAAGAACTTCGATGCCGCCTACACACCTTGGCAGTATGTGTTTGCCAATGCACCCTGCAACAACGAAAATCTCTACATCAGAGGAACGCAAATCGTCAAGGCATTGTATGAAAAAGAAACCAACCCCACACGCAAACAACGCCTACTCGACACACTCGGGTTGGTGTATGACAACCGGGTGAAGTATTTTGGAAAAGCAGGTCTCTACTATGCCCAAAAAGCCAACGACCTCCAAAAATACACACCCGCCAACGAAACCGCCGTTCAAGAAGCCTACAAGATGGCATTTGAAAAAGGGGCTACCGACGTGCCACCATTTGCCTACACACCCTACTTCAAAATGGTGTTGAAAGACCTATCGGCTGCCAAAAAAACAAGAGAAGAAGCCTTAGCAGTCTATACACTGCTCAACCAAACACTCGAAAAACAAATCGCAAACCCACTACCCGACAAAGCCAAAGACAGCGTAAAATATGCCGATGCCTCAAAAAAATCGAGTCAGTTTTCGGCAGCACAAGTTGCCATCGACAGCGATTTGGCAAGCTCATTGGTGAAAACCTGCGAAGAGATAACACAGTTGTTTGGTCCAAAATATAAAGCCAACCCCACCGACAAAGGCACCAGAAACCTCATGTATGCACTCATGGTGAGCAAAAAATGTACAGACAACCCCATGTTTTTGGAATTCGCAACCAAGAAATATGTAGACGAACCAACCGCATCGTTGGCTTACTTTATAGCAAGGAGCTACCAAAAAGACAAAAAATATGTCGAAGCCGAAAAATATTTTGGCGAAGCCATTGCCAAAGCTACCAACGACTCGACCAAGGCACAATATGACTATGACCTGGCTTTGGTGCTTCAACTCGAAGGCAACTACCAAGGTGCAAGAGCCAAAGCATTGGAAGCCATACGACTACGTGGCAATTGGGGCAAACCCTACATGCTCATCGGCGACTTGTATGCAAGCAGCGGCGACAAATGCGGCGAAGGCATTGCGGGGCGTTCTGTCTATTGGGCAGCCACCGACAAATATGCCAAAGCCAAAGCCATAGACCCAAGCGTAGCCGAAGATGCACAAGCCAAAATGAACCGATATAGTGCATTTTATCCGACCAAAGATGAGTTGTTTTTTCAGAGCATTAAAGAGGGCAGTTCCTATTCGGTGGGTTGCTGGATTGGCGAAGGCACAACGGTGAGAGGTCGATAGCTTTTTTTATTTGCAAAGCATAAAATTGATTTAAATAAGTATTTAGCCTGTGGTTTACACCTCGGGCTATTTTTTTTATGTATTTTTGCCGATGCTGGATTTA
>JAYWHZ010000293.1:0-2470 GCA_043777395.1 Bacteroidota bacterium | reverse complement strand
GTACCTGATACCGCCGCCCAGCGGTATAGAAAAACTTTTGAGTTTGTAGGGCAATCCATTCGAGCGGGTCAGGTAGCCTTGGTTTTCGGTGCGAAGGGGTTGGAGGCTCACGAGTTGGTTTTCGTATATGGCTTGCGGATTGAACCTGAACCGCCCCACGCCTGCAAAGATGTAGGGCGACCAATATTCGTCTAAACTGCCAGGCGTGAACTTAAAAAAGTTGAACTCGCCTTGCAAGTACCATTCTTTGAGGTCGGTTTGGAAACTCAGGTTTCTATCTTTTTGCCACTGCACAGACGAGTTGGCATCTGAAGCTTCGATTTTGCCATTAAAATAGCCAAATTTTATGCCCCAGTAGGGGTTAAAGTTGTATTTGCCAGAGACTCCAAACGCTGTTTTGGAGTCTTTAAATGTTGGTCGGTTGTTGATGTCGCCCACGTAGTTGCTCCTGCCGAGCATCACGCTGATGTCGTAGCGTTGGGCTGTAAGGGTGTTGGTGTTTGCCAATAGGCAAAGCAACAAAAGTGAGTATGAAACGATTTTTTGAAGCATCTTAATATGTTATTTAACTGCAAATTTAGTATTAAAATTAGGTTTTTGAATTATTAATAAAATTTTTGGCATTTTTATTTACTTTGAAAGTTTGCCCATAAAGAAATCCCCAATAAATCCTGGTCTATAAAAATTATAGATTAAATCAATTGGGAATATCTTTTTCTATTAGAGTGAAACCTCAGAATTATGACTTAATTCCTAAAACGTATTCTTAATCTAAATATTATTGTAGGACATCTAAAGTTTTTAGCCAATCCTAAACCAAAAAATCTAATGTACAATAACCAAATTTTTGGTTACAAATCCATTATTTGTTGCCATCTTAACAGTATAAATGCCACTCGCCATCATTTTGGCATCCAGCGTTTCTGTCCAAACATCAAACCTATTTTCGATTATTTTTGAATAGACTATCTGACCGAATATATTTATGATTTGAAGTTTGACCACCGTATTTTTCTCACTCTCAATTTTGATGTGAACCACATCGCTGCTTGGATTTGGATAAATAAACATCTTGAACGATGAATTGAGCAATCTTTCGTTAATGCCCAAACCCAGTACAGAAAAGGGTAAAGATACTGAACTGCAAGCGTTTGCATCTGCTACCACCACGGTGTAATTGCCATTGGCCGTTGCGTTGTAAAATTGATTGACAGCACCCAAAATCAAACTGTTGTTAAAAAACCATTGATAGCCATTAGCTGCTGTGGAGAGCAAAGTGAATGTATTTGGTATCTGGCTAATGCTCGGTGTAGAGGGCGAAGCCAAGACAACTACGCTGATGCCCGATGAAGTCGCAATACAACCATTCTGCGAAACCAAACACGTATAAGTACCCGATTGGTTGGCGTTGTAACTCTGAGAATTGGCATTCGCAATATTGACTCCATTTTGTTGCCATTGATAACTCAAACCTGAGGAAGAATTGGTAATAGCCAAATTGACGTTGCTGCCCAAACAAAATGAAGTATTGCCATTGGCAACGATTGGTGCCGCTGGCGGATTGTTGAAATTTACTGAAATGGCATTGGAGCTGCTGACGCAATTATTCACACCGATGACGCAAGTGTAATTTCCTGACACCGTTGCGGTGAACGACGACGAAACAGCACCCGAGATATTGCTGCCATTCAGCCGCCACTGATATATTGCCCCTGACTGCGTCGTAGAACTAAGCACAACGTTGGTGCCTGCACAAACATTCGTGCTTCCTGAGGTAGAAATCGTATTGGAAGGAATTGAATTCACATTGACAATAATGGCATTGGAGGTTAGGAGATTACCCAAAACAATAACATTGCAAGTGTATGAGCCAGATATACTGGCAACAAAAAAATTGTTGGTTGCCCCTGCGATTGTGTTGCCATTAAGCAGCCATTGATACACATAGCCCGATTGTCCATTGAGCGTAACATTACCTCCTGCACAAAAAGAGGTCGGACCATTGGCAATAATATTACTCGCCGAAGATGGAATAACCGAAACCGTGATGCCATTTGACACAACACTGCAACCATTCACCGAAACCTCACACGTATAATTACCCGCTTGCGTGGCTACAAAAGAGGCATTGGTGGCCGACGGAAGCACTGAGCCATTGAGAAACCATTGGTAACTGTATCCTGAACCCACACTGCTGTTGAGTGTTACGCTACCGCCCGAAACAATAGTCGTATTTCCCAAGGCTGAAATCGTTGCCGTTGGCAAGGCATTGACCGTTACGGCTATGGCATTGGAGACAGCCGAACAGTTGTTTTGTGCTACTATGCAGGTGTAGTTTCCTGCCGTGTTTGCATTGTATGTTGATGCGTTTGCACCCGAAATGTTGGTGCCGTTCAGTTGCCATTGGTAGGCGTTGCCCGATGCCGTCGAAGCCGTCAAAGAAACGTTTTGTCCCGAACAGATACTTGTA
>JAYWHZ010000292.1:0-2475 GCA_043777395.1 Bacteroidota bacterium | reverse complement strand
ACTAAAAGTTTAAACAACCTGATTTATATTTTTTTTGTTTCTTGGATTAATTTTGGACTTGAATGGTGGTTTATGGCATCAAACGATTTTTTTTGATTTGGCATCTATCGTTACTTCATTGCCAAAAACCCTTATGGTCAGGCTTGTTTTGCTTTGGTTATAGATTTCTATTTGTGTTTTTGAGACGTTTATTTTGAGCAGATGGTCTCTAAAATTTATTTTGAACGAATAGGCTTGCCATTGGTCGGGGCAAGTGGGGTTGAGGTGCAGTTGATTTTGTTGAATGCGCATGCCACCAAACCCTTTGACGACGGCGAGCCAGGTGCCTGCCATAGAGGTGATGTGTAGCCCGTCTTGGGTGTCGTTGTTGTAGTTGTCTAAGTCGAGCCGTGCGGTTTGGAGATACATTTCGTAGGCTTTTTGGTGGTATCCGAGCGTCGATGCCAATATGGCGTGTACGCAGGGCGAGAGGGAGCTTTCGTGTACGGTTCGGGGTTCATAAAAGTCGAAGTTTCGGCGAATGGTTTCGGTGTCAAACTCATCTTCGAAGAAATATAATCCTTGCAACACGTCGGCTTGCTTTATAAATACGGAGCGTAGTATTCTGTCCCAGCTCCAGTTTTGGTTGAGTGGTCTTTGGTCTTTTGGCAGGTCGGCTACGAGGGTTTGCTGTTTGTCCATAAATCCATCTTGCTGCAAGAATATGCCTTTTGTGTGGTGTGTTGGGTAATACATGTTGTCGATGATGTCTTGCCACTGTGGGCGTTCGTTTTCTTCGGCAAAGTGTGTTTTGCGTATGGTTTGTGTGTATCGAGTTGGGTCGTTAAATTTGGCATATTCTAAGGCATACATGGTGTAGCCGAGGGTCCATGTGGCTATTTTGTTGGTATAAAAATTGTTGTTCACGTTGTTTTCATATTCGTTTGGTCCTGTAACGCCGAGTATGACGTATTGGTTTTTTTCTGACGACCAATTGACCCTTTGCCCCCAGAACCGTGAGAGTGCTATGAGGACTTCTAAGCCATATTCTACCAGATAGTGTTCGTCGTTGGTGTATCTGACGTAGTCGAAAATGGCATAGGCGATGGCGCCGTTTCGGTGAATTTCCTCAAAGGTAATTTCCCATTCGTTGTGGCATTCTTCGCCGTTTATTGTTACCATTGGGTAGAGTGCCGCTCCGCCCGAGAACCCCAGTTTTTGGGCGTTTTCGATGGCTTTTTGGAGGTGTTTGTATCGGTATATGAGTAAGTTTCGGGCTATGTGGCTTTTGGTCGTTGCCAAGTAGAAAGGCAGGCAGTAGGCTTCGGTGTCCCAATAGGTCAATCCGCCATATTTTTCGCCTGTAAAGCCTTTTGGTCCAATGTTGAGGCTTTGGTCTTCGCCGGTGTAGGTGCAGTAGAGTTGAAAGATGTTAAACCTGATGCCTTGCTGGGCTTCTATGTCGCCTTCGATGGCAATGTCGGCTTGCTCCCATTTTTTTGCCCAAGCGTTGATGTGGTTTTTGAGCAAGGTTTGAAAACCCGTTTCTTGGGCTTTGTCAATGTTTTTTTGGGCAATTTGGAAGAGTTTGTCGTTTTCTTCGTTGTGTTGGTGGCTCGATGCAATGGCAATGTATTTGACCAAACCGATGGTTTGATTTTTTTGGGCATCGACGGTTAGGGTTTGTTCAATATATTTGTCTTTTTGTGCCGTTTTTGGGTCAGTGGTTTGTTTCGTACCATCGATGTTGAGTTCCAAAGCCATGGCGGTGCAGACTTGCCATTGCGGTGTTTTGAATGGATTTTCTTTGGTTTGAACGGTTAGGGTTTGGTTTGTCTGTTGGACTTGCTCCCAGAAGGTTTCGCCGTAGTTGGCATCTTGGTTTTTGGTGTTGCCGTCCAAGTAGGGTATCAGGGTTATTTTGGCTTCGTAGTTGGGTTTTACCGAATATTGAATGGCTGCCAAGAGGTCGTTGTCCATAGAGCAAAATCGGGTCGATTGGATTTCTACGGTTCGTTTTTTGCCCATATCTATCGCCACTTTCCGAGTCAATGTGCCTTTTTGCATGTCGAGTATCCGTTCAAAGGCTATGATTTTTGCGTTGTTGAGGTCTATGTTTTTGCCGTCGATGCTGAGTTTTATGCCTATCCAGTTGGTGGCGTTAATGATTTTGGCGAAGTAGTCTGGGTAGCCATTTTTCCACCAACCGACTCGTGTTTTGTCGGGAAAATAGATGCCTGCCACATAATTGCCTTGCAAAGTTTTGCCCGAAAAGTCTTCTTCAAAGTTGGCTCTTTGCCCAAAACGCCCATTGCCAATGGCACACAGGCTTTCAAAGAGTTCGTTATGTTGGTCATTAAATTTATCTTGAATGATTTGCCATTCGTTGGCTACGACGAGTTTGGTCATAAAAAAAGGGATTTGTGGTAGTTTGGGTAAAGTCTTGTTGGTCTTATTATTTATTGAAAATCAATCATTTCTATGTCGAATATCAGC
>JAYWHZ010000291.1:0-2476 GCA_043777395.1 Bacteroidota bacterium | reverse complement strand
GACCGAAAAAGAAAGGTGATTAAAAAAAAATGGGACTCCCTAAAAGATTATTGATGTTAAGAAAGGGTTATGACTGGTTTAAATTAAAAAGACGTATTGTTTAATTTAGTAGGGCAAATATACGTATTAATTTATTAGCACGTTATTTTTTTTTAATATTTTATCAATTAATTATTTTCTTCGCAAAAAAACCTTTTTTGAGCCAATTGGTGTTTTTGGGTTCAAATCAATTTGTTTTTATAATTTTGCATTTCATATATTTATATTTCAGTTTGTTCAAACTTTTTTACCCCAATTTTAGATGTTTTTTTTCCAGCGTTTAATCACCGACAACCTTTCGGGCATGGGCTACGGGGCAATTGTCATGTTTGTCTATAACCTATTGGTGTGTGCTGCCTTGTCTGCTTTTGTGGCTTGGCTTTTTGTTCGTTTTGGCAACACGCTCTCGAACCGAAGGAGCTTTGCCCGAAACTTTATCTTGCTTTCTATCACCACCATGATGATGATTGTGTTTGTCAAAAACTCGCTTGCCCTCTCGCTGGGTTTGGTCGGTGCGTTGTCTATCATTCGTTTTCGGACGGCAATCAAAGAACCCGAAGAGCTCAGTTATCTGTTTTTGATTATCGCCATCGGTCTGGGTTGCGGAGCAGGTTACAGCACGCTTGCCATCTTGGCACTTGCTTTGGTTGGGTTGTTGGTGGTTTTGATGCGGTTTAGAAATCCCAAACTCGATAGCAATCTATACCTAACCATCTACTCCAAAACGCTTGGCATCGAGCCTATCCTAAACACTTTGAACGTCCATTGTGTGGCTGTAAAACTCAAAAGACTCGATAAAAACCAGCAAGGCACTGAACTTTCTTTCAGCGTTGTGCTTGGCAGCGACCAAACCATAAACCAACTTCAAAACGACCTGATGGCTCTCGACAGCACTGCCAAGATAAGCTATGTAGATGTCAGTAGAGACACTTAAAACCTTTATATTGAACTGATTTTAGGCACAATAAATTAAAACTGCTCTAAAAACCGCACGTCGTTTTCGCTAAAAAGCCGAAGGTCTTTGATGCCATATTTGAGCATCGCAATGCGTTCTATGCCCATTCCAAAAGCAAAACCGGTGTAGATGCTTGGGTCTATCTCGCAGTTTTCTAATACATTGACATCGACCATGCCGCAGCCCAATATTTCGACCCAGCCGCTGTGCTTACACACGTTGCAGCCCTTGCCTTTGCAGATGCTACACGAAATATCCATCTCTGCCGACGGCTCTGTGAATGGAAAATAAGACGGACGAAACCGAATTGTTACCGATTGCCCAAAAAGTTCTTTGGCAAATGAATAGAGCGTCTGTTTCAAATCTACAAACGAAATGCCTTTGCCCACTGCCAATCCTTCTATCTGGTGAAAAAAACAATGCGACCTTGCCGATACCGTTTCGTTGCGATAGACCCTACCCGGCGTGATGACCCGCAGCGGAAGTTTGCCTTTTTGCATCTCTGCCACTTGTTCGTTGGAGGTGTGTGTGCGGAGGAGCATCTTTTGTGTGCCTTCGACAAAAAAAGTATCTTGCATGTCTCGTGCGGGGTGATTTTCGGGGAAGTTTAAGGCACCAAAGTTTTCCCAGTCCGACACGATTTCGTTGCCTTCCGAAAGGTTGAACCCCAGCCGCTCAAAGATGCCGACTATCTCGCCACGCACCAAACTCAGCGGGTGTCGATGACCTACGGCATCGGTTTGTGTTTGGAGCGATAGGTCTTGGGGCTGGTCTGTGTGGCGGGTTTGGGTTTGCTCCAACTGATTTTTGAGGGTAGAGTGTTTGGTTTCTACGCTTTGTTTCAGTTGATTGATGAGCAAACCTGTGGCTTTTTTTTGGGTGTTGGCAACGGTTTTAAATGTTTCAAACAAATCTACTAAGATGCCTTTTCGCCCCAGATATTGGATGCGAAAATGCTCTACTTGCTCCAAATTTTGTGCTTCAAACTGTTCTACGGTTCTGATGTGGTCTTCGATGAGGTCTTGCATGGTTTTGGTGTCCGAAAAAGGTTTCTTGCGTTCTAAATTTGGGTGTTAGAATGGTAGGTCGTTCTCGTCGTTTGAGGTGTTGTTGCTAAAATTGGTGATGGGTTCGGTGCGTGGAAACGGTGTTTGTTGGTTTGGTGTTTGTGCCGATTGGTTGCTGGCGGCTTGTGGGTTTGTGCCTTCGGTGTGTGCATCTATTTTCCAGGCTTTGGCATCGGTGTAGTATTTGCCGTTGTATTCTCTCGATTCGAGGTTGATAGAGACTTTGAGCAGCTGCCCAATCGAAAATCGGCTCACGTCGTCGGCTTTGTCGCCAAGGGTAACGATTTGAACCGTTTTTGGGTATTGCTCTAAGGTTTCAATCAAGAAAGCGCCTTTTTTCCAAGGTCCTCTGGCGCTCACGCCTGTTTGTTCGGGTAAGATACTCATCAGTTTGCCTATGATTTCTATTGCCATT
>JAYWHZ010000290.1:0-8390 GCA_043777395.1 Bacteroidota bacterium | reverse complement strand
ACACAGCGACTTCAAATATAGCAATTGGGGCATAACCTACAACCGAATAGCAGACTACTCAAACAACACCACAGCCATCGGGCTAAACGCCAACACATCTATCTCAGACCGATGGGCTGAACGTGCCAATGGCATTGCAAACGACAGCCTATCGCAGTTTGGTAGAACGCAAAACACCGCCAAACTCGCCTACGAAACCTATATCCTAAACAACCAACAAGGCTTCAATAACCAATACTACTCCATTGCCAAAGGCATAAAACAACAAACCGAAACAATGAACGAAAAAGGCGGCACCAACGACCTCAACATTGCTTGGGGCGGCAACTACAAAGAGAAACTCTACATGGGGGCAGCCGCCAACATACCTATTGTGAACTACACGCAAGCACGAAATTTTTCGGAATTGGACCACCTTGATACCATCAATCTTTTTAAAAAATTTAATTATAAAGACACACTCACCGCCAGCGGCGTAGGCATCGGGGCAAGCATAGGCATCATCTTTCGTGCCACCACGTGGCTGCGAATTGGACTGGCTTTTCACACGCCAAACTACACCAACATCAACGAAACCTACAAAGCAACCATGAACTCCGAACTGGATAGAGCCGTTGATGGAAAAAACCAATGGCTGTGGTCGTCGCCAATATCCGAATTTTCATACACCATCTTGAAACCCGCCAAAACAACCGCAAGCATCGCCTTATTTTACCCACAAAACAAAGGATTTTTATCCATAGACTACGACTACACAAACGCCGCAAACACCAAAATAATAGCAAAAACAGATGTATTATGGGCTAATGACCTGACACAAAAAATGAACCAAAACCACAAACCAACCTCAAACATACGCATCGGAACCGAATACCGACACCAAAACATGAGCCTGAGAGCCGGATACGCCCGCTGGCAATCGCCAATAAAAACCCCCATAAACAAAAACTTAACCCAAAACGACCTCTCGGCAGGCATCGGCTTCAACATAAAAAATACGACCATAGACCTCGCCTACATACACGCCGCATACACCAACCAACGCACGCCATACACCACCCAAAACAACCCGCCAAACACCATAACCAAAAAATATAACAACAACAACCTCATCGCCAGCATATCGTTTAAACTATAAAAACAAAACAAAAAATGAATGCACTCGGAAAACAAGGCGAACAGATTGCCGAACAATATCTCATCAACCAAAACTACAACATCGTGGCACGAAACCTACAATCCAGCCACCTCGAAATTGACCTCATCGCACAAAAAAACGACACACTCGCCATCGTAGAAGTCAAAACAAGACAAACAAACTTCTTTGGAAACCCCGAAAATGCCGTCAATAAAAGCAAACAAAAAAATCTATTTAAAGCCACACAACAATTTCTCGAAACATACAAAAACACAAACCCAAAACTCGAAATACGATTTGACATCATAGCCATCACCATCAACAACAAACAAAAAAATATAGACATTCAGCACTTCAAAGACGCATTTCATTACCAACCCCAAACCTGAAAAAATACAAACCAAAACACAACAACACAACATTTTAAATAAAAAAAACAAGTCTCAATTAAATAAATTACCTTTGCTGCAATATAATTGTATTTGCAAACTATTGTGCTTACATACTATTTTTTATTATAATACATAAATATTTTTCTTTCAATGTTTTAATAAATAAAATTATGAATATCCCCTTCGGAAGCCGAACAGAAGTGATGCAACACTTAGAAGGTTTTGTATCCCAATCTATCCTCAAATTTCTTAAACCGATAGACACCAACTGGCAACCCGCCGACTTCCTGCCCGACTCCTCGTCCGAAAACTTTGCACAAGAAATCAAACTCATTCAAGAGCAAGCACGAGGACTCTCCTACGACACACTCGCCATTTTGGTGGGCGATACCATCACCGAAGAAGCCTTACCCACCTACGAATCGTGGCTGTTTTGTGTCGATGGCGTAAACCCCGTGCCAAGCCAAAACAACCCTTGGAAACAATGGGTCAAACGATGGACCGCCGAAGAAAACCGACACGGAGACCTCCTAAACCGATACCTCTACCTCTCGGGACGCATCAACATGCGTGAATTTGAAACCTCCACACAGTACCTCATCGCCGATGGGTTCGACATAGAAACGGGCAAAGACCCCTACCGAAACTTCATCTACACCAGCTTTCAGGAACTCGCCACCAACATATCGCACCGAAGAGTAGCCACATTAGCCAAACAACAAGGCGACATACGCCTAAGCAAAATATGCGGCGTGATCGCAGCCGACGAAGCCCGACACGCCAAAGCATACGCCGCTTTCATAGACGAAATATTTAAAATAGACCCCAGCCAGATGATGCTCGCCTTTGAAGACATGATGCGAAAAAAAATCGTGATGCCTGCCCATTTTCTCCGTGAAACAGGCATGCAAGTCGGAGACCTCTGGGGACATTTTACCGACGCAGCCCAGCGGCTCGGCGTTTATACCGCCACCGACTATGCCAACATACTGAGAGACCTGAACCAAAATTGGCAAATAGACAAAATCTCAAGCCTGACCGACCAAGCCGAAAAAGCAAGAGACTATTTGATGGCACTTCCCGATAGGCTAAACCGTGTCGCCGAACGCATGAAAACACCACAACTCGAGTACCAATTCAAATGGATTGCCGTCTAACAAAAAAACAACCCAATTTTTTTCTGGGTTGTTTTTTTGAAAATATTCTTGCGACAAAGTTTTTATTGCTTGATTATCAAAACCTGACCTTTTTTAATGTTCAAATCTTTCAAACCATTCCAAAGCACCAAATCATCGACACTTACACCATACAAAACACTGATAGACAGCAAAGTTTCTCTTTTTTGAACTTTGTGTTCGGTAATTTTGATTTTTGGAAGGCTCAACGGTTTGGTGTTTTCTTTGGTTTGGACTGGTGGAAACGCTTCGAATAGGCTATCTGGTCTAAAAAAATCTTCCTCAAAAACATTAACCCCTAAGCCGCCTTTCTCCAATTGTTTGGCATCAGGCACAAGCACGGTATAGGTCTTGCCCTTGCTGCCCCGAAGCGACAAACTCTGTATCCAAGGATTAAAAGCCTTCAAATGCTTAAATGAAATACCTTGACCGATGGCAAAATCAGCCCAGTTGTCGATAGGCGTTTCTATGCCCAAGGCTTTGGCAGTAAGCGTCTGATACACGTCTTTTTTGCGAAAGTGGTAGCCGTGGCGTTTGGGATTTTTCATAATCGTTTTCATTGCCAAAATTCGAGGCACATAGCGAGCCGTTTCCAAGACCAATTGGAGGTTGTAGTAATTGGTTTGTCGTTGTTCGTTCATCTTGCGTCTAAGACCACCGATGCCCATGTTGTAGGCGGCAGCGGCGGCTGTCCAGCTGCCAAACTGAGCGTAGGCATCTTTAAAATAATGGCAAGCCGCCCGAGTCGATTTGGCAGGGTCGTAGCGTTCATCGACCTCGTCGGTTATTTCTAAGCCATATTGCCTGCCCGTCGTTTCCAAAAACTGCCAATGCCCCACCGCATTTGCCGACGAGGTTACGTTGCGTAAGCCACTTTCTATGACCGCCAAGTACTTAAAATCGTCGGGAATGCCTTCTTCTTTCAATATTTTTTCGTAGATGGGAAACCAGCGGTTGGCGAGTTTGAACGACTGCATGGTCGAAGACTGCCAATACACATTGACGAGCAGTTCTCGGTCTATGCGTTCGTAGACCTCAAAATCTTTGGTTGGGACTGGCTCGGTGGCAAAGGTCAGGTTGTCGTCTATCGGGAGGGCATAGATGCGGTAGTCGTTTCTAAAATTTTGTTTCCAGAGGTCGTCGTCGTTGGTGGTGCTACACACAAACAGATTGACCAAAAAACCCATAACCAAAAGCAAACAAGCGGTGGCAAAAATTTTATTGGCAGGTATTTTTTTCAATTGGGCAAAGAGAGTTTTCACAGTATGTTGATGATTTAAAGGAAGTTTAAAATTCTTTTTTTGAATAATTTTGACTACAAAAGCAGGTTTAAATCAATTGTTTAATGATTTTGTCGATGTTCATGCCTTCGGCTTCGGCTTTGTAATTGACCACCAATCGGTGTCTGAGGACTTGCAGGGCAATGGCTTTGACGTCTTCGATGTCGGGCGAATATTTGCCGTTCAAGATGGCGTTGCATTTGGCACCCACGATCAGGTATTGGCTTGCTCGTGGACCGGCACCCCAGCTGATATATTTGTTCGTAATGTCGGCTGCCATCGGGGTGTTGGGGCGTGTTTTGCTGACGAGTTTTACGGCATAATCGACCACATTGTCGGCAACGGGAATTTTTCTGACGATTTGTTGAGCCTCTAAAATTTGTGTGGCGTTGAGTATTTTGTTGAGTTCAACGGTTTTGTTGCTGGTGGTTTCTTTCACGATTCGGAGCTCGTCTTCAAAGGCGGGATAGTCCAGATAGACATTAAACATAAACCTATCGAGTTGGGCTTCGGGCAATGGATAAGTGCCTTCTTGCTCTATTGGGTTTTGGGTGGCGAGTACAAAAAAGGGCTGTGGCAACGGATAGTTTTTGCCGCCTACGGTTACGCTGCGTTCTTGCATGGCTTCCAAAAGGGCGGCTTGGGTTTTGGGTGGCGTTCGGTTTATTTCGTCTGCCAAGACCAAATTGGCAAACAAAGCCCCTTTGACGAAGCGAAAGTTTTTGTGTTCGTCTAAGATTTCCGAACCCGTAATGTCTGAGGGCATCAAATCGGGTGTAAATTGTATGCGGTTGTACGACAAATCTAAGACTCTCGAAATGGTTTGGACAAGGAGCGTTTTTGCTAATCCCGGCACGCCCACGAGCAGGCAGTGTCCGTTGCTGAGAATGGAGGTGATAACAGATTTTACGACTTCATCTTGACCGATGATAACTTTTTTGACTTCTGTGTTTATGTTTTTGTATGCCTGTTGGATGTTATTGACTGCTTGTACGTCTGTGTCGTTAAACATGGTGTGTTGGTTAAATTGAATGGTGATTTTATTGCGGGTCAAATTTACGTTTTTTGTTCCCAAATAGCCCAAAAAATTCATTCTTAATTGACTTATCGGACATTTGGCTGCTGCAATATTTGTGTTTATAAATTATTAGTTTAAATATATGTAAATTATTGGTATGTTTGTAGGTGATTTATGGTCAGACCAAAAACCGTTTTCATTTGCACCACAGCCGACCGATGTTGCCGAGCCTTTTTATCTGCTTTTAATCAAAAAATTTCTATTTCAAACAAAAATATGACCACAAACGAACCCTACAGCATCAACCACTTGGATATGAGGCAGCTCAAAGCCGGTGTCAAAATCCTTAGAGCCATCAACCATCCGCTGCGTCTGTCTATCATAAAACTGGTAGAAGACAACGCCAAACTCTCCGTAACCCAAATATATTTTAAACTCCGCATAGACCAGTCGGTGGCTTCGCAGCACTTGGCTATCTTGCGTGAATGCAATATCTTGGTCTATACCCGAAGTGGAAAAAACGTTTATTATAGCGTCAATGACCAAAAAATCAAAATCATATCAGACTCGCTTGCCATTTTGAAGTAAAAATATCACCAAACCATCAAAAAAAGTTTTGGGTCTGTTTGGTTTTATAGATTTGGTGCTATCTGTTTCTGCCATATTTTTCGTGGCTCGAAACCCAATCCGACGACGAGATAGCCGATGCCAATGATATTTCGCCTGCAAGCACCACGCCAGCAATGATTTCGGCTAATTTATTGACCTTGCCTTTGCCAAAACAGTCCATCATTTCCAGACATTCTTTTTGGGTAGCCAGCCCTACGCCGCCGCCATAGGTGGCCACTATCAGGCTCGGAATGGTGATAGAGAGATACAAATCTTCGTTAGGCGTGAGTTCGCAATAGATAACGGCAGCCGAGCTTTCGGATACGTTGGCTACGTCTTGTCCCGTAGCAATAAACATTGCCGTGATGCCGTTGGCAGAGTGCAGCCCGTTGTTGTTTGCTCCCGAAAGTATAGAGCCGATGCTTGCCACTTGGCTGTGGTAGTGTAGGTCTCTGGGGTGAACCCGCATGGTTTGTTCCAACACTTCTTTTTTGATGATACATTCGGCTACGACCCTTTTGCCTCTGGTTTTCATGACATTGACCTGCGAGGCTTTTTTGTCGGTGGCAAAGTTTGATTCAAGAAAAAATTTCTCTATCGGGTGGTCTTTGTAGGTGTCTAATATCCAAGAGCAAGCTGCAAAGGTGGCACGTCCGACCATGTTTTGCCCTGCGGCATCGCCCGTAGAGTAGTTGAAACGCAAGAAAGTAAATTTGTTGGCCAGGTAGCTGTCTATATATTGGAGTTTGGCAATAGATGAGGTTTCTTCGGCTCGCTGTGCTATTGTTTTGAAGTTGGCTTGAACCCATTTTTCAAATTCTCTGGCTCCTCTGGCGTTTTCGAAGATGAATACAGGCGCTCGCTGCATCGAATCGCCGATGACCGAGCAGGTTACGCCGCCCGATAGGTTCAGGACTTTGATGCCTCTGTTGTAGGATGCGACGAGTGTGCCTTCGGCGGTAGCCATTGGAATAAGGAAATCGCCTTTGGCGTGTTCGCCATTGATGGTGATTGGACCGGCAATGCCGAGCGGGACTTGTGCTACGCCGATAAAATGCTCGCAGTTTCCGTTGACCATGTGTGGGTCGAAGCTATATTGGGTTACGTGGTCGAGTTTTTTACCTGTAATTTTGTGTACAAATGCTTGTCGGTCTTTGATGGCTGCCTCGGCGTAGTCGTCCATTTCGTCACGGGGGATTTTGACTACTGAGGGCTGTTGTTTGCTGATGGCATCGTCTATCTTAAAGGTTATTTTGCCAAAGCTACTGGTTTCGACGGCTATTTCTATTTCGTGTTTGCCTTCTACGAGTTCGGGTATGTTGCAGATGATGGCGACGGCTTTTCTCAGCGGAAAGTCGATGCTGTTGTCTTTGTTTATCGATGGTGCTTGGAGGGTGATGTTGTCGCCGAGGTCAAGTGCTATGTGGTTTGGGTCGAGTTCGTTGCCGTCGATGGCAATAGATTTTATGGCAATGATTTTGGTGTAGCTCAATCGGTTTTTGAGGACAAATTCTACGCCTCTTTCGGTGTTTTGTAGGCTTCCTCTGGTAAATAGCTGCTTCAAAAGCATGGTTGGAATAAAATTCATGATTTTACTGTTTTTTATTGGTTGTGAGGTTATTGTTGTTTTTGTTGATGTGTGTATTTTCATTAAATAAAAAAAATGCGTTTACTTGGATAATAAACACATTTGGAATCGGTATTTTTAGTTTTTACAAAAAGTCAAAAAATATTTAATTCATTTAATTATTCTTTGATGCAGCGGCTCGTTGCCATCACTTTGCCTTTGGCATCTAAAACCTGAACGATATAAACACCTTGATTGAGTTGGGCAACGTTGAGGTTTGTTCTTTCGTTGTCGATGTTTTGGTTTATGAGTTTTTTGCCCAATAGGTCTATGATTTGAATGGTTTTTGCTGCGTCAATGCTTTTGAGGTTTATGGTCAAGATGTCTTTGGCTGGGTTTGGAAAGATGCTACTCACAAGGCTATTGTCCAACTCATTGATGCCGACCGTAGAGGGTTGAAAAGTGGTTGATGTAGCGTATATTTTATCGCCCGATGTTCCGCCGTCGCTGTTTGCGGCGTTGGTAGAGACCCAAAATCTGGCTGCACCTGCTGCCGTCGATGCTGGTGCTATCCAATTGAATGAAAAAACACGTCCGTCGGTGCCTGTTGCACCCACTTTGTGTGTGATGCAATCACGTCCGTTGCCGCCGGTGAGTTTTTGGGTAAAATTAGCATCTGTTGCCACCAGACTACCAATATTGGTGTTGGAGGTGCTGAGTACTTCGGCACACAAGCCAAACAGACTTGCACCGACCTGCACGGTGTTGATGTTGATTTGGTAGGTGGTTCCGGCGACATAGCCCGATGTCGGAATGTTGGAGGTGATGGTCAGCGAACCGCCACCGCCGTTGAGTGGCGTGCCATTGTGGCATTGAACGCAAGTGGCTTCGTTTGGTGAGCCGCTCGTAGATACTCGACCGCCGCTGTTTTTGCCAGCATTGATGCCCATTGCAGCACAGATGGCGACTGTTATGAGGCAAATTATTTGATTTTTTTTCATTTATAAAGAGATTTGTATGTTTTTGATTTGCAAATGTAAGTATTTTTATGATTTAAAATGACACTATTGTTACAATTGGAGAAATAATAATTGTTTTAATTAAAATTAATTTTTCAGAACATCGTTCAACAAATATACGACGGCAAAGCATTTATTGTATCTTTGCACGGCAAATAAAAGCAATTTTGTATTAAAAGTATTAAAAAATGG
>JAYWHZ010000289.1:0-2494 GCA_043777395.1 Bacteroidota bacterium | reverse complement strand
GAGACGAATTTTATTCGCCATACATAAGCCCATCGCTTGGCATAAAACCCGAAAGAGGCACCAAACGACCCGCCGAATGGCTCGGATTGCTCAAACTCCTCAACGCTTCAGGGGCAGTGTCCTTCCAAGTCTGGAACGACTACCCAAACAACATCTACAACCGAATATGGACCGTGGCGACCTCTGCCTACGCACAAGCACTCAACTCTTGGGCTTACAACGCGTTTTTAGTCAATGGACATTTGTTATTAGGACAGCCAATCAGTGCATCCAATTCAGTTAAAGATTATCTTTTCTTAGCCACCAGCAGCATAATCAATACTGATGCTGCCGTTTTGGCTCGCAAAGCCAATGGAAAACTCCAAAAAAGATACCTCATTGCCACCACGCTGCAACCATCAAGCCACTTTACAACTATGGTTGTAGAAATAAGAAATAACATAAGAGATACCACATACCACTTCGAACCCAATGTTCCTGCCAACGTAGAAGGCACTATCCAAACCACCATCGAGGGCATAGCTCTGACACTCAACAGCCGCAGGCAAGGTTCGGTCTATGTGCTTGATGCTATGAATCCCAACGCACTCATTTTTTACCAGACCGATGCTTGGCACCAGTGGCAGCACCCGATGTATTGGGATAGCAATTTCAAAATAGAAGCCGAAATGTATAGCACAGGCTCAAACTTTGTCATCGCCACCAAAAATAGCCAAACCAATGCCGACATTCCCGCATCGGCTGCCAATTTTACCAACTTTGTGAGCTACATCAGCAGCCCAAATGGTCAACAAACAAGCGTGAATTACGAATTTGAACCCCGAACGACACAAAATTCGTTCGTGTATGTCAAAGCACGCAGCCAGTCGCCTGCCAATGTATCCATTTCACTATCAGGCAATAACCGAAGCGTCGCCATCAATTCGCCATCGTTTCAGTGGCTTGCCGTCGGGGCAAGCATCTTCACCACAGCCCAATCGCAAACGCTATCGGCTACTTTTGCTGCCAACGTAGAAATAGACCAATGGTACATCAGCAACAACGCAAACCTCCCAACCCACTAAAACACAACAAATCTCAAAAAAAAATGAAAAATCCAATCATCAATACCCAAACACAAAAATTCCCCTCCTTTGGAGGGGTGCCACGCACTGGCGGGGTGGTTCTGACACTCTTTCTCCTCCTGCTCTCCCTCAGCACCTTTGCCCAAACCACACAACTCCCACCCGTTTATGTAAGCCACCGAACCATAGGCGGCAGTTTAGACGAATACGCCTCCCGAATAAAACACACCGCCGATGGCGGATTTGTAATACTCGGTACAGCCGATTCCTTCAATGGCGACATCGTAGGCAAGCATGGCAACCCTGCTGTAGAAAACATAACCGACGTGTGGCTCGCCAAGTTCGACAGCGTAGGCACCATGCAGTGGAACCGATGCTATGGCGGCGGCAAATCCACAGAGCAAGGAGCCGACGTAGTCCAAACAGCCGATGGCGGATACCTCATACTCGGTGCCGTAGCAGGTTTCGACAGTACGTTGGTTACTTACAGGGGCAGGCAAGATGCCATATTCTTCAAAGTGAGTGCAAATGGCACGCTGCAATGGCAAAAATGCTACGGCGGCTCGCAAGACGACTTACTTGGCACCCTCACCCTACTCAACGACAGCACAGCCATAGCCGTAGGGGCTGCCGCATCAAACAACGGAGACTGCGTAGGCGTAGGTCTTGGCAACATACAAGATAGCCGAAACTGGTTTCTAAAAATAAATACCAACAATAGAAATATCATAGAATCAAAAAGAATTTATGACCCAAGGTATAATGCTTGTATATGGTCAAAAATAGAAAAAACACCTGACAATAATTTCATTATCTATTCGTCAAATGATTTTTCTTTTCCAAGTTCAGGGGTAAGCGTACATAAAATTAGTCAAAATGGTCAGTTAATATGGAGTGGTGGTGCAAGTACTGGTGCGTTTGGACCGAGAGTTATTGGATATGACTTAGTAATGATGTCTGACGGTAATTTTTACGTAAGCACTTACAATGAACTATCAAGTCAGAATCAGTTCTACACTTGTTCTCCACTTCCTGGTGGTATGCTTTACAAGTTTAATGGCAGTACGGGTACACACCTTTGGTACAAATGTCTCGGTACGCTTACAATCAAAGGCATGGATTACAATACCAAAGACTCTACCATCATCACCGTGGGGGTCGTACCCGATGCTCTGGGCAGCAGCATACTCCGAGCGCACATCTCCAAACTCGACCTGCAAGGCAATCCCATATGGACCAGTAAGTTCACTTGCTCATCAATTATGGCAAGCGTTTTCAACCAAGTTCTTGCCAAAGACGACACCTACTATGCCGTTGGTATGGTAGAAAGTGGCGGCAGCCAATGCGGTGGCTATCACCCACGCATTCCACCCAGAAACCCACCATCGTCGGACATCTGGCTACTCAAAGCCAAGCACCCAATCCAAACA
>JAYWHZ010000288.1:0-8412 GCA_043777395.1 Bacteroidota bacterium | reverse complement strand
CGGCAACCGATTCGGAAGCCGTTCTGAACTTTGAAAGTCAGTTTACGACCAACACGCCGCATGTGAGTGTTTGGCTCAACGTAAAACTCACCTACGACAACCCTTATTTTTACATCAACGCCAGTGATATGAGCGATTATCACCAGATAATCACCACTCTGGTCGATGCCCGAAAACAAACGCAAAACGAAAAAAACAACACCGACTCGTTTTTGGCAAACATGAGCCACGAAATCAGAACGCCTATCTCGGGCATTATGGGTCTGGTGGAGTTGCTCAGCGACACGCAGCTCGGTGCCGAACAACGAGACATGCTTCACCTCATCAGAAGTACGTCTGCCAATCTGCTGGGTATCATCAACGATATTTTGGACCTCTCTAAGGTCGAAGCCGGGCAATTGGACCTCGATGCCGTCGATTATGACCTCAACCAAGCCATCAGCTCGCTCATCAGCCTGATGAACATTAAGGCAAAGCAAAAAGGTACGGTGATAACATATGAGATAGACAACAAGGTGCCTCGTTTGTTGGTGGGCGACCCGCTGCGTGTGAACCAAATCTTGCTCAACTTGGTGAGCAATGCCGTAAAATTTACCGAAAAAGGCAAGGTAGATTTGAAGGTGAACCTGCTCGAAGTGATAGATAGCGACCAGATAAGGCTCGAATTTACGATTAAAGACACTGGCACGGGCATTCCAAAACAGTATATCGACAAATTGTTTAACGACTATGAGCAAGGCGACAAGAGTACTGCCCGCAAGTTTGGCGGCACGGGATTGGGTCTGAGCATTGTCAAAAAATTAGTTGCCATGCACCAAGGCAGCATATCGGTCAAGAGCGACGAAGGCAAAGGCAGCACGTTTGCGTTTACTATCCTGACCAAAGTGAGCAAACAAACGCCTATACTCAAACAAAATATTAGCCTGACCTACAAAGAACTGTCAGGGCGAAGGGCTTTGCTGGTCGAAGACAACATGGTGAATCAACTTGTGGGCAAACGTATTTTGGAGAAATGGGAGATGATTGTGAACACGGCAAAAAACGGTTTGGAGGCGTTGGATAGGGTCAAAGAGCATTATTACGACGTGATATTGATGGATATTCAGATGCCCGAGATGAACGGCTACGAGTCGTCGAAAATTATTAGAGAGATGACCGACAACATCAACCAATTGGCACCCATCGTAGCACTGACGGCGGCGGTCTTGCCGGGCGAAAGGGAGTTAGCCATCGATTCGGGCATGAACGACGTGATAACCAAACCATTTGACAGCGAGAACCTTTATCTCAAACTCGTAGAGTTGATTTTAGGAACGGTAGCAGCAGATAAAAAAGACCTCCAAACGCCTCAAAACAATGAAAAAACAATTGACACCGAGCAAAAAACGCAACCAAAAATCAGAAAAGAGATAGAACAAGCCATAGAGATAGATGCCATAAACCCAATGCAAGCAGACCTCAACAGCCAAGCACCCAATCACTCGTCAGACCTTAATGAAGGCATTGTGCTGGTAGAAAAAAACGAAGAAACGCAGCCGATGCCAAAAGATGAGTTAAACGAACCCAACCCGACACAAGATTTTGATGCTTTTATGCGTAAAGAATACGAAGCGTTGTTTGAGTTGATTACGAATTCAAAAATCTAAGGGTTATTTTTTAATGAAATTGATAAAAAGTTCGCTACCCTGCCGTTGAGGAATGGAATTGTGGCATTCGTCTATCGTTTTTAGGGTAAAATAAGGCTCAAACAAGTCAATGTATTCCAATTTATTGCCACCAAAAGGCGGATTGACGGCAAACGTTCTGTTAAACAAAACACCAACCAAACGACCCTTTTTGGCGAGCAATTCGGTCATCTTCAACACATAATGAAGCCTCAAAGCAGGGTCTATGGCACAAAAAAAAGTTTGCTCCACAACCATATCGTAAGTGCCTTCGTGTTTGAAAAAATCGCCACAAAGGATTTTTATTTGCTTGTTGTCGTGGTATTTTTGTTTCAATTGGTTTGTAATCGTTTTGGAAAAATCTAATATAACGATGTTTTTGAACCCTTTTTGCAGCAGATAATCGGCTTCGTAGCCCGAGCCGCAACCCGGAATGAGAATACGCATGTCGGTATCAAGATTGGTCAATTGGTCAAAATAGGTCTGCAATGGCTTAGAAATTGCTCCAATATCCCACTGATGGGTTTGGTCTGCATAGCGTTTGTTCCAATATTGGCTGTCTAACATCATTTTTTTTGGGTTAATTTTTTATTTTTCGATACAAATATATCTATAAATGCTTAATTTTGCCATCAAATAATACCTCACGCCAATATTTTTCACACAACACACACCTTTTAACAACTATTTTTTGCTCTTATGATTGATTTTATTACCCAAACCCTCGACAATCTGGCTGTATTTTTTGGACGGCTGGTAGATTTGCCCGTCATCTTTCTCATTCCTGCACTCATAGGCGTGTTTATTGGTCTGTGGCTGTTCATCTTGTTGGTGCAAGGACTGACACGCCGCAAAGGCTCCAGACGCTACGAAAGAATCAACAACACGCCTTTCTTTATTGTCGCCAGCATCTTGCTCGCAACGCTGTTGGCATTGTTTATTGACCGAAAATTTAATAAAATAACCCGACAAGTCGAACAGTTAGACCGAAAAATATTCAACACCATCAACGATATTGGAATCATAGACTACAACCTAAAAACAACACAAAATCGACTCCAAAAACTCACCAACGACACTTTAAAAATAACCCAAAAACCAAAACTTTACGACCTCCAAGCCCTCAAACAAACCCTCGGAAACGATGCCGTAGTCGCCGAACGAAACATCAACGATGCCATAGACCTCATCGTTGTCCGAAACTTCGACCCGCTCTATGCCTGCTTTATTGCCGTCGTTGATTTAAAAAACCCAAGCATAAAAATTGCACTCACACCACAAATAAAAGAAAAATATTCGACATCCAAATTTGCCCTACAAAACAATTGCATTCTGGCTATCAATGGCGAAGCAGGCAGAACACCCGCCGCAGGGTCTGGGCTGGGTCCATGGGTCGGAAACTATGTCGTGGACGGAAAAATGCTCCTCAAAGAAGCCAAAAACGAACGCCCATTCATTGGCTTCGACAGCCTGACAAACACCGCTATCTACTCGCCCGAACCCAAAATAGACCTCAAAATCGACCGCACAAAGTTTAACCAGATATTCGGACGGTTTGATATTCTGCTCAACGGCGACTTCAAAGAAGGCGACGACCAACGCCACTACGCACGAACAATCATGGGCATCAACGAAACAGGAACCAAACTCTATCTCATGGTCGTAGACGGTCGCCAACCCCAATACAGCAACGGACAAACCTACGAATTTTGTGCCAACGCCCTCAAATCTATTGGTGCCTACCACGCCATGGCTTGCGACCAAGGCGGCTCATCTTGCATCTATATCGAACCACTCGGTGGACTCATCAGCAGACCAGCCGATGTTTTAGAACGAGACACTTACACGCACTTTGGCATCAAAATGAAATAAAAATAAATTCCAAAACACAAAAAACCTGCCCATAACGCATGAGCAGGTTTTTTTATATTTAAACTACATATTTTATTGCTTCACCAAACGCTGCGTAGCAACCGAAATACCGTTGTTGAGAGAAAGTGTGTAAACGCCTTTTGGCAAATTAGTTACATCAATTTCAATGGTATTGTTGCCTCTTACAGCAGAGATATACCTCGAAATAAGCTCTTGACCCAACACATTCGAGAGCGTCAAACGAATTTGAGCATCGTTATTGACATCAAACTTCAAAGTGGCATAATCCGTACTTGGATTTGGAGACAGATAGTTGATGGCAAATTTACCCGACTTGCGTGTTACCAATATCACTGTTGAAAGTTGCTGGCTGCCATCGTGGTCAATGCTACGCAAACGGTAAAAAGTCGTGTTGTAAGGTTTCAAATCCGTTAAAGCATAGACCTTCGAGGCATTAGGTTTTGTTTCACCCAATACACGCCATTCTTTGCCATCGGCAGATTTTTCAACCACAAACACGTTCAAATTATTTTCATAAATCGTTTCCCATTTAATCAAGTTGCTTTCGCCTTCTTCAATGCCTACAAACAATTTGAGTTCAATATCCAAAACGCCGCCATTCGTCAAACCACCGCCACCGATAGCAAAACGGAAAAACGTATTATCCTGAATTACACACGCATTGAGGTTGATAGGTGCAACGGTTCCAGCCAAGAAACTGCCGTCTGCCCAAGTCATTGGCGTGTTAGAACGCTTAATAACACGAATCTCAGGTAAGTCTGCCGAACCAATTGCCGTCAGTGCAGCCACGTTTTTGGTAAATGTAGTGGCATCAAAAGTTGCCGTATAAACATCGGGTACCAAGCCGTTGGTGTTATCAATTTGCCAATATCCCGTTGGTGAAACGGCTTTGACAGCGTAGCCACCGCTCGTTTGCGGAAAACCCGTTTGACCCAAAGTCGAACCAATAAATTCGCTCGTCAGCGTACCGCCTGCACTTGGAGCCGCAGTGAAGTGAACATCAGCCACTTGCTGGCGTGTCGCCGAACCCACAGGGATATAACCCGCCTGACCCACTGGAGTAATGGCGTTGCTAAACCAGCGTTTGAATGGACCAAAAACCCAGCCGCCTGCATAGGGTGTGATGGCTACCGCTGGTGCTGTGTTGGCGGTGGTGTATAATGTGCCAAGCAAAGCAGTCGATTCGCCCAAAGTGAGTAGGTTTGTGGCTGTGGTGTTTATACGACCGTCGTTGAGGCGAAGCGTTGCCGTGGCATTGAGAGGCATGCCCAATGTAACACCAAAAGCAGCATTGCTCCACACCTGAAGACCAGATACTTTGTTGTCGGCTTGTGTGGTAGGGTCTGGGTCTGCAACTAATTTTTTGAAAAAGCCCGTGCCAGTGATAGACTGCCCCGAAAGCGTGTTGTTTGACAAGATAACACCTCCCGAATATTGTGCATCGCCAACAATTGCCAAACCCGATGCTATAGAAATATTTTGAATGGTAACGAAGCCATTATTAACTAAATCTCCGGTGATGGCTAAGATTGCACCACCCGAATTTTGGACCACTTCGGCACCCGCATTGACGGTTAGGTTTCGCACTTTGGTCATAAAAGATGTCGAAGTTGGATAGGTACTCATGTGTCGTTGGGTAGAGAATCGCCCGCCATTGACCACCAAATTTCCTATTTCTAAGGTACCCGTAGCCGAATTGGATTCTACGAAGAAACCGTAGGTGTTGAGTGGGTTGGTGTGTGTGCCACCACCAAGCGTTACCACACAGTTGGTACCCAACACAGCATCAAGCGTAGCATGAGAATAATTGATGGAGCGATAGGTCGTTGAAGTTGTAAACATCGGGTCTAAGATATTGATGGCACCGCCCGTAACACCCGATAGGTTTGAGGTCAGTATGTTGAGTGTGCTGGTTACGGTGGTAGAACCTGCACTTGTGCCGTCGTTGGGGTCAAGGTTTATGGTTCCGCTGGTCATATTGAATGTTGAGTTGAGTGGAAAACTCAAAGCACCATTAACATTGAGGGTTGCACCGCTGTTGGTGAGTGTACCGTTTACGGTCATTATTTTATTGCTTCCGCCCGTGGCTCCCATTGTAAATACGGTGGTTGGGTTTAAGGTAAATATTTTGCCACCGGCTACGTTGAGATTGCCCAAAAAGTCGAAATTTATATCTAAACCCACGTTGTGGTTGATGTTGATTGGCAGGGTAGTGCCTACTGGCGGTACGCCGCAAGCCCAAACGTTTGGATTACTCCAATTGCCATCGGCTTTGGTGTCGTAGCTCGAGACTGTGGCTGTTGATATGGTGCGTGTGCCTGTTGGGGTGCCAGTGGTTCCGGTATAGGTGTTTGTGTAAGTTCCGACCGTGAAGCCCGTTACTTCGGCATCGACTACGTCGGTTGTGGCTCCGATGGCACACGCAATGTCATAAACCAACCAAAAATAGTTGATGCCTGCTACCAATGCTTGGCTTCCCACGACGGCAAAAGCACCGTTTGGAGCCACGACATCTGTACCAAACTGAGTGGCTGTCGAGAAAATGGTTGATGTACCTGTATAGAATACTCTTGCGTTTGAAATATCAGATGTTAGGGTTGTGCCTGTGGTTGCAAAGTTGAGTTGAGTGAGTGCATCGGTGAGGCTTGTACAAGACATTGGTGCATCTACTGGCACCCGAATGATTTGGGCATTGACGGCACCTGCTGAGGTTGCTGCTGTACTGGATTGGGTGGCGGTAGAAGACCCTGATATAGCACGTGTGCCTGTTGGAGCGGTGATGGTTGGTGTGTAGGGTGTTCCGCCTACATTGACGCTTGTGCATTCGCCGTCGAGTAGGTTTGCGGCTGTGGCATTGCAATTCAAATCATAGACGAGCCAAAAATAATTGACACCGCCTTGGAGCAATTGAGAGCCGGTAACGGTGAATGCTCCATTTGGGGCAAGTACGTCGGCACCAAATTGTGTGGTTGCAGCAAAAATTGTCGTTGTGGTGTAATAGACCCTTGCTTTGGCTATGTCGGCAGCGGCAGCCGTGCTGCCATTGGTATTGAAATTTATACTTGAAACATTTATGGGTGCACCAGTGCAGTTGGTTGTGATATCGGCTCTGACGATGAGTTGATTAACTGAACCTGCTTTGGTTGTTCCTGTTGAGGATTGTAGGGTTGTGCTTGAAGAATATATCATCGGTGCGGCAGCACCGGTATAGTCGAAGCCTATAAGTGGTCGGCGGAAGTTTGTAACAGAGAGTGATGTACCCAAAATACCTGTTGTGGTGTTGATGTATTTGGTGGTGTTGCTGTTGGTGGTGATGACGCATGGGGCGTTGTATTCATATTCCCATGTGGCATTTCCTGTACTTGCGGCTGCGTTTGAGTATTCCCAAAGCACGGCTAAGTTATTGCCTGATGTAGCATTGAACGGTGCGATGAGCGGAAAACCCTTTAAGCCCGTTGTGGTTCCTATGATGGCAGATGGGTTGCCGTCATAGACGAGCGTTGCTGTGGCTATCTCGGTTGCCCAGTCGAGGGCGGCTGCACCATAGTCTATGGCTGTGGTTTCTTTGAGATAGATTTTGAGGTTTGGCGAGCCTGTGAGTGCTGCTGTTCCAGCAAATCTATTCATATAGAGTGTTGTGAGTGCAGTGCCAGCTAGGCAGGCGTAGCCTTGCGAGGCTTGATAGATGGTTGCCGTGCGGCTTGTTGCACCCGCAGTGGTGACGCTGTTCACTGAATAGAGGTTTGTACCGATGTTCATGGCACAAGTTCCGCTTTTCCATTGCTGGGCGTTGGCGGTCAGGCTGATTGCCCACGAGAGGCAAAAGAATACAAAAGAGTGTGCGATTAATTTCATTTGTTAAGATTGGGTGTTAGAAAAAAATGGGTGAAATTAGGTAATGATGATATGTATTGTTGGTTTTTGCATAATCTTGGAACAGTTTTCACAAATATATCTATTTTTTATTTTGTTGGGAAATAATTAATTAATTTTTGATAAATCATTTTTGTTTTGAGATGGATTAGTTATTTGGTTTTTAACTTTTCTTATCGTTTTTGACCATTTTTAAATAATTTTTTGAGTCTATCTTTGGCTTTTTGTTCGGCTTCTTGTTTTAGTTTTTCTATTTCTTGATTGGCTTTTTGCTGGGCATCTTCTTTGAGTTTTTGGGTGGTTTGGTTGAGGCTATCGATGGCTTTTTGTCCTTTTTGTTGGGCTTCTTGTTTTAGTTTTTCTATTTCTTGATTGGCTTTTTGCTGGGCATCTTCTTTAATTTTGTTGGCTTGCTGTTTGAGTTGTTCGAGTTCTTTTTTGGCTTGCTGTTCGAGTATTTTTTTCTGTTCGTCTATGAGTTTTTTGGCTTGCTGTTCGAGTGCGTCTTTTTGTTTGTTGGCGAGGTCTTTGAGGTCTATTTTAACGTCGGGTTTGGTCATTGTTCCACCCATTTTGACTTTCAGGACGACGGTTTCGGACAGTTCAAGGTTGATGCCGTTGGTTTTGGCTTGTTCGAGCAGTGTATTGATTTTTTGGTTGGCTTTGGGTAGTTTTGAACGTGGCACACTAAGGTCTATGTCGTAGTTTATGGTTTGGTCTATGCCCGTAGAGCCATTGATTATCAATGCCATATCTTTTATTTTGATGGGAAAATTGGTGGTATAGACTCTGCCGTTTTTGAACTCGAAGGCGAGGTTGAGTTTTTCTATCAAAAAACGTTTTAGTTCTTCAATTTGGAGGGCATCGGCGAGTATCTCCATCGGTTTGTAGCCGCCGAGCTGGGCTTGTGGCACTTTGATAAATCCGCCGCCGTCAAACGTCTCGGTGAGTGGTGTCATGTCGCTGCCTAAGTTGCCTTTGA
>JAYWHZ010000287.1:0-2497 GCA_043777395.1 Bacteroidota bacterium | reverse complement strand
CTTCAAAAATTTTACGCTGGCTTTCCTACGGTCTTCAAGGTCTTGTGGGATTGATGTTTTTAATGGCTTCTTACAACAATATTGTGCAGACCGACATGGCAGTCAAAGGCGGTTTGGACATGGGTTATCCCATAGAATCTACGCTGTATTTGGGCATTGTGCTTTTGGTTAGTACGGTTTTGTATCTTGTTCCTCAAACGGCTTTTTTTGGTGCTGTGTTGCTTACGGCTTGGCTTGGCGGTGCGGTGGCTACGCATGTTATCCACAAAGATGCCATCGGTATGGTGCTTTTTCCAGCGGTGTTTGGTGTTGTTGTCTGGCTTGGCATTGGTTTAAGAAACGAACGGTTAAAAGCCTTATTGTTTGACAGATAGCACATTAAAAATCGAACAAAAGACAATTAGAAGCCCGACGCATCACACAAAACCATTAAAAAACCACCAATCAATTTCTGTGTTTGAAGACAAAAACGCTGGTGGTTTTGGATTAGATTACTCTAAATTTGGGTTCTTAAAAAAGAAAATCAATATTAAAATTTGTTAGGCTTCTGGCTCCACATCGTCGTCTTCGGCTTCGACTTCGGGAATGTTTTTGGCGTTTTGGGCTGCGATTTTGGCTTTTATTTTGCCTTCGAGCTCCACAGCGAGTTCGGGGTTGTCTATCAATAATTGTTTGACGGCATCTCTACCTTGTCCCAGCTTCATGTCGCCATAGCTATACCACGAGCCACTTTTTTTGATGACTTCTATCTCGGCACCCAAATCGACGATTTCGCCCTCTTTTGAAATGCCTTTGCCATAAATAATATCAAATTCGGCTTGGCGAAACGGCGGTGCAACTTTATTTTTTACAATCTTTACTTTCGTGCGGTTTCCCAACACTTCGTTGCCGTCTTTGATTTGCTGTGAGCGGCGAATATCGACACGGATAGAGGCATAAAATTTGAGGGCATTGCCGCCTGTGGTCGTTTCGGGGCTGCCAAACATGACCCCAATTTTGTCTCTGAGCTGGTTGATAAAAATACAGATACAACCCGATTTGGCAATCGAACCCGTGAGTTTTCTCATGGCTTGCGACATCAGTCGGGCGTGCAAACCCATCGTGCTGTCGCCCATTTCGCCTTCTATCTCGCTTTTTGGCACGAGAGCCGCCACCGAGTCTATCACAATGATGTCGATGGCATTGGAGCGAATGAGGTTGTCGGCTATTTCGAGTGCTTGCTCGCCGTTGTCGGGCTGCGAAATGAGCAGATTGTCGGTATCAACGCCCAAGTTTTTGGCATAAATACGGTCGAAGGCGTGTTCGGCATCGATAAAAGCAGCAACGCCGCCCTTGGCTTGTGCCTGAGCAATGGCATGAATGGCAAGTGTGGTCTTGCCCGACGATTCGGGTCCGTAAATTTCGATGATGCGACCTTTGGGAAAACCGCCCACGCCCAGAGCCAAATCGACACCGATAGAACCCGTCGATATAACCTCAACATTGAGGGCTTTGGCGTCGCCCATACGCATTACAACGCCTTTGCCAAACGATTTTTCTAAACGCTCCATGGTGGATTTTAGAGACTTTTCTTTTTCTGTCATGTTAGTATCAATGTTTTTTAAGTTAATAATTTTAAATCTTTTATGATTTTGATTTGTGATACAAAGATAAAAATTTAAATTGTCATCTTGTGTCAAAATAAACTTTATTTTTAAATTAAATCAAAGCAATTGAAACCCAAACATATTAAAAAATTGAAACAATAAACTTAAATACCTCAACGGTTGTTAGATTTGCAGTTAAAATTTACCATTCACCTTATTTTTAGAGACACCATGACCGACTTTGCACGCTTGCGTCGAGATTTTCCGATACTAAATCAAACCATTTATAACAACAAGCCGCTCATCTATTTTGACAATGCAGCCACCGCACAAAAACCGCAAGTGGTCATTGATGCCATTTCAAACTACTACCAGACCTACAATGCAAACGTGCATCGTGGCGTGCATTTTCTAAGCCAAAAAGCGTCTGTCGCCTACGAAAACACCCGAGAAAAAGTACAAAAACTCATCAATGCCCGTGAGAGTGCCGAAATTATTTATACCAAAGGCACCACCGAAAGCATCAATCTGGTGGCTCACTGTCTGGGGCAGTTTCATCTTGATGAAGGCGACGAGATCATTATTTCCGAACTCGAACACCACGCCAACATTGTGCCTTGGCAAGTGGTTTGCGAACAAAAAAAATGTGTCCTCAAAATTATTCCTATTTTCGATAATGGTGAATTGGATTTGGATACTTTTGAGCATAAACTCATTAGCCCGAAAACAAAAATCGTCTCCATTTCTTACATCTCAAACACACTTGGAACGGTCAATGACATCAGAAAAATCATCAGAATATCCAAAAAATTTGATGCCTTGACCTTCATCGATGCCGCACAAGCCATTCCGCATCTCAAAATAGACGTTCAGGAACTCGACTGCGACCTGCTCACCTTCTCGGCTCACAA
>JAYWHZ010000286.1:0-8447 GCA_043777395.1 Bacteroidota bacterium | reverse complement strand
AAAACATCTGGAAACATCTTAAACCGAATCAATTTCTACAAACCCGTCGATGGCTTAATAACAGCACCGTATAGTGCCGCCCAACAACACTACGCCATAGACATTGCCACAAAACCAAACGAAACCGTCAAAGCAGTACTCGGCGGAACCGTGCTGATGGCAAACTACACACTCGAAACAGGCTACGTCATAGCCATCCAACACAGCAACAACATCGTGTCGTTTTATAAACACAACGCCTCGCTACTCAAAAAAGCAGGCAACTTCGTCAAAGCAGGCGATGCCATCGCTATCGTGGGCAACACAGGCGAATTTACAAGCGGACCACACCTACACCTCGAAATCTGGCACAACGGCGTGCCACTCAACCCAAGCGAATTCATAGTCTTCAAATAATTTTATAAACCCAGATTTTTAATACAACCATTTTAACCTTAATCACTAAACCACAACTAAAATAACCAATAAAAAAATGTTTGGAAAAAGAGAAAATTCATCCACAAGCTTTGGCAGCTCGCCTATGTCGATGGTCAATATGATTGAAAAAGGAACCACCGTAACAGGCGACATCGAGTCGGCTGCAAGCCTTCGCATAGACGGACACCTCAAAGGAAACCTCATTACCAAAGAAAAACTGGTGCTCGGACCCACAGGCATGATAGAAGGCATTATCAGCTGCAAAGATGCCGAAATATCAGGCACCATCAAAGGCACTATCGAGTCGGCAGGCTTGCTGAGCTTCACGGCCACAGCCAACGTCTCGGGCGATATTCACTACAACCAATTTGCATCGGAACCCGGCGCTCTGGTCAATGGCACTCTGAGCCACAAAAAAACAGGCGGTGCAAAAGAATTGGCACAGTCGCTGACATACAACACCTAAAAAAGCCAGATGCCCCAAAAAAAAGACCCTAAAAATACAACAAACAACCACAAACAGTTTCTCAAATACACCGCTACGGCGTTTCAAATGATAGCCATCATACTGGTATCGGTCTTTATTGGAACAAAAATAGACGAGCATTGGGCAACACAAAACAGCTATGCCACCGTGGCAACGACTTTTATGGGTGTCGTAGCCTCGATGGTCGTAACGATTAGAAGCCTGATGAAACCCTAAAATATCAAATAACCATATCCCTTCCATTAACCCAAAAAGTCATTCTTAATGTTTAAAAACCTACGCCGAAAAAAAGATATTGCCACATTGGTCTCCGAACACAACGCCCAGCCCAACCAACTCAAACGGGTGCTTACGGTGCGTGATTTGACTTTTTTGGGCATTGCGGCGGTCGTCGGGGCAGGTATTTTTTCGACCATCGGGTCGGCTTGCCACACGGGCGGTCCGGCGGTGAGTCTGCTGTTTGTGTTTACGGCTATTGCCTCGGGTTTTGCCGCTTTGTGCTATGCCGAATTTGCCTCTCGCATTCCCGTTGCGGGGTCGGCTTATACCTACGCCTACGCCAGTTTTGGCGAGTTGGTGGCTTGGATTATCGGCTGGACGCTCATCTTGGAATATGCCATCGGCAACATCACGGTAGCCTTGTCGTGGTCGAGCAACTTGGTTAATCTGCTGCACAACATCGGCATTGATTTTCCTTCGTTTCTAACAACCTCCTACATCGAAGCCCAAAAAGCACACACACAATTTGTGACCCTATCGGTCAATAGCGAAACCATTCCACAATCTATCATCGATTTGAGCAATATTTATTTATCAGCTCCCAAACTGGGTTCGATTCCTTTTATCATCAATGTTCCTGCTTTTTTGGGTGTGCTGTTGGTGTCGGTTTTGGTTTATATTGGCATTCAAGAGACCAAACGCATCACCAATGCCATGGTTTTGTTTAAAGTTGGGGTGATTTTATTGGTCGTCGTGGTGGGCTTGTTCTATGTTAGTCCTCAAAACTGGTCTCCGTTTGCCCCCAACGGCGTTTCGGGCGTTATGAAAGGCGTTTCGGCGGTGTTTTTTGCCTATATTGGCTTCGATGCCATCTCTACGACTTCGGAAGAGTGTAAAAATCCACAACGAGACATGCCCAAAGGCATGATTTATGCCTTGTTGATTTGCACGGTGCTGTATGTAGCCGTAACGTTTGTTATCACGGGCATGGTTTCGTATGAAAATATATCGACGACGGGCGATTTTTTGGCAGAGATTTTTAACGACCGAGGTCTCAATTTTTTTGGCGGTGTGTTGGCGTTTAGTGCCGTTGTGGCTACGACGAGCGTCTTGCTTGTTTTTCAGCTCGGTCAGCCACGCATTTGGCTTTCGATGAGCCGAGACGGTCTGCTGCCACAGCGTTTTTCGACCATTCACCCCCGTTTCAAAACGCCCTCTTTTGCAACTTTTATCACGTTTTTGATTGTGGGCATACCGTCTTTGTTTCTCGATGCCAGTTTGGCAACGGATATGAACTCTATCGGCACTATTTTTGCGTTTATTTTGGTGTGTGGCGGCGTGTTGCTCTTGCCCAAAAAAGAGAAAGTAGCCGGTGTGTTCAGTCTTCCATACATCAACTCGGGCTATATTTTTCCTTTATTTTTTATGGTTTGTGTGGGTTTGCTCTACACATACAACCCGACGTTTGTCAAACAACTTTTTACCTTTGAGAGCTGGGAAACCACACGAGGTAATATTCCCTATTTGGTCTATTTTTTATTGATGATTGTGTTGGCTGTATTTTCGTTTCTCAAAAAACTTTCGCTCATTCCGCTGTTGGGTTTGACGACTTGCGGCTACCTGATGACCGAAATGGGTATTGTGAATTGGGAACGTTTTTTGGTCTGGATGCTCGTTGGTCTGTTGGTTTATTTTGGCTATGGTTATAAAAAAAGCAAATTGAATAAAGATTAATAAAAAAAAGGTTCTTAAAATTTAATTTAAACGAGCTATCTGGCTTTATTTTAGAATAAACAACACTAAAAAAAACACTAAAAAAGATGTCAAAACTATTTATCTTCGGCATTGGCGGCACGGGTTCGAGAGTCATCAAATCATTGACCATGCTTTTGGCTGCTGGTGCAGACATTAGCAGCACCGAAATCGTACCGATACTGATAGACCCCGACCGCAGCAACGGCGACCTCAACCGCACGATAGACGCACTGACGCAGTACCAACGCATCAGAGAAAAACTTGATTTTGTGGACAATAAATTTTTTAAAACCAAAATTACAACGCTCCAAAACCTCAACAACACCAAGCCTGAAAACAAAAGCAGCACTCGGATAGGCGAAGAATTTAGGTTTGAAATCGAAGGCATACAAAACGAACGGTTTAAAGATTTTATCGACTTTGGCAGCTTAGACACCGCCAACAAAGCCATGGCAAGCCTGCTTTTTTCGGAAAATAACCTGGACTCAGACCTCCAAATCGGTTTCAAAGGCAACCCAAACATCGGAAGTGTGGTACTCAATCAGTTTGCAAAATCAGATGAATTTAGGCAGTTTGCCTCCAATTTTGAAGAAAACGACCGTATTTTTATTGTCTCGTCTATCTTTGGTGGCACGGGTGCGGCGGGGTTTCCTCTGCTGCTCAAAAACATTAGAAATGCAAGCGACTCGGTACCCAGACATGCTTTTTTGAGAAACGCACGCATCGGAGCAATCACTTTTTTACCCTATTTTAGTATTGCATCTGCCGAAAATAACATCATAGATTCCAACACTTTTATTGCCAAAACCAAAGCCGCACTGGGCTACTATGCCCGAAATATCACCGGCAACAAATCGCTCAACGCCATATACTATTGGGGCGAACCCTACGCCAAAGACTGCGAACACCACGCTGGAAGCACCGAACAACGCAACGACGCACATTTTTCGGAGGTGGCGGCTGCCTGTGCAATCATAGATTTTGCGAGCATCGGAAACGAAAACCTCGAAAACATAAACGGCAAAGCCACAACGCTCTATGCCAAAGAATTTGGTACAAAAGCCGATGCCGACCCGCTCCAATTCAATGACTTGGGCGATAAAACACAAGCACAAATCAAAAAACCATTGACCCAATATATGTATTTTGTGCTTTATTTGCACCAACAATTTAAAAATGCCATCAACAAACAGCCTTGGTCGAACAAAGGAAAAATAACCATCGATAATAATTTTACCTCACAATCATTTTTTAGCGATGCCCTCAAAAGCTTTAATAAACATTTTTTGGATTGGATAACCGAACTCAACAGAAACAAACGGGGATTTGCACCCTTCAACTTGGCTATCGACAGAAATAACATCTATGAACTCATCAACGGCATCAACGCCCAACGAACCATAAACCCATTTGTGATGAAAAACTACGAATTGTTTGATGACAAACTCAATAAAGCCGAAAAACAAATTGGAGACCTACCCGTAGAACAAAAATTCTTCTCTATGTTTTATACAGCAATTGAACAACTTATTAAAGAAAAATTTAATATGTAAATAGATAAAAACATTTTTCTTAATGCCCTTAACCATTTTTTTCTGACAATGCTCGTATTTCCAAACTGCAAGATAAACATCGGTCTCAACATCGTCGAGCGGCTGCCCAACGGTTTTCATCTGCTCGAAAGCGTATTATATCCCATCAATTGGTGCGATGCACTCGAAATACTGCCCCAAAACGAAGATTTAGACCCAACGACACCTTTTTTTACCAGTTCGGGGCTTGTTATTGACCCAAAAAACCATCAAAATCATCAAAATATCTGCATAGAAGCCTATCAATTACTCAAAAAAGACTTTGATTTGCCTAAAATCATGATGCACCTCCACAAAAACATTCCCATAGGGGCAGGTCTCGGCGGCGGCTCAAGCGATGGTGCTTTTGCCCTCAAAACACTCAATAATCTATTTAATCTTGACCTCTCGCCTACGCTGCTCGAGCAATATGCCAGCCGTTTGGGGAGCGACTGTCCGTTTTTTATCCAAAATCAAGCGGCATATCTCTATGGCACAGGTAAGGAACTGACTCCTATTGACTTAGACCTAAGCCCTTACAATATCCTACTCGTCAATCCCAATATTGCCATATCAACCGCCGAGGCATACGGTTTGGTGCGTGCCAAAGGTAAAAATGAAGTCTCTTTGAGCCAGATAGTGCTTGAAAAATCAATAAAAGACTGGAAAAATGAGGTCATTAATGACTTTGAAACATTTTTATTCCCAAAATATCCTGTTTTAAACGATATAAAACAAAAAATGTACGATTTAGGGTCTATTTATGCGGCTATGTCTGGCTCTGGTTCTACGTTGTTTGGTATCTTTGATAAGAAAGTGGACACCAAGCACCATTTCCCAAACTACCAATGCCACCAAATAAAATCCGATTAGGCATCAAGCAAGCCAAACAACTCTACGCACAAACCTTAAAAAAAAACTTTACAGACGGTAAAATCTGTAAAGTTCTTTTATTGAAAAAATAGCTTATATTAGAAAATCCAACGCAAACCAACCTGCATCTGATAGCGAGACACAAAACTTGGGTCTGCCGTAAACGTATTTTTGAGTGCAGTATCAAAACTATAAGTCGGCACACGATTGGCATCTACTGCTACACCAACAGGCTGCGAGTTGGTCGGTATCTGGCGAATGCCCCATTTGGAATTCAATAAATTACCAAAGTTCAAGACATCAAAACTCAACTGAAATGTATTTCTTTTCACATAAAAATCTTGCAAAACCCTTACGTCCCAATTGTTGTACCAAGGCGAAAGATTGGCAAACTTACCCGCTACATTGCCTCTGTTGGCACTCAAATATTTGTCCTGCCCTATGTAGGCTTTGAAGGCAGTGCGTTGAGCAGTCTGAGCGGCTGCATCGCCCGAAAACTTCATCTGGTCTATCTGGGCATCGGTTGGGATATAAAGCAAATCATTGAGGTTTGAACCGTCGTTGTTGATGTCGCCCGAATAAATATACGAGTAGCGACCGCCTTCTACATACTGAAAAAACGTGGTGATGGTCGTTGCCATTTTGTCCTTTGCATACGAAAACTTTTTGTAGGCATTACCCACAATACGGTGTCTGTTACCAAAAATCGAATTGGCTAACACCGCTTGGTTCACGTTGCCGTAGGCAGGATTTCGGGCAAAAGCATCGCTCGATATTTCGGCAGTGATAGAAGCCGCATCCATTGCCACGCCATAGTTGTAGCCCAAACTGGTAAACAAACCCTTTGCCCAATTTTTTTGGAGTTGAACGCTGGCATTAAATGTATAACCCAAGTTGTTGTTTGTGAAAACATAGGCACTTGTCGGTCCGCCAAACTGCTGTGCTTTGTCGGCGTTGTTGTAGTAAGGTCGGTTGTCGCCGATGCCTGCCAGCGTGCCTTTTGGTACGTTGAGACCATAATCTCTGACCATCATGGCGTTTATGTCACGGGTGTAGATAAAATCGGTAGAGAGCGTCCAGCCTTTGCCAAATTTTTGGTCGTAGCCCAAATTGCTTCTCCACACCTGCGGAAACTTGAAGTTGGGGTCTGTTACACAATAAAAGAAAAAGTTGGGATTAGCCACTTGGTTGCCTATCCATACAAACGGAAAACGACCCGTAAACAAGCCCGTGCCGCCACGTAGCTGCGTCGATTGGTCGCCTTTTACGTCCCAATTGAAACCAATTCGGGGCGAGAGCAAAGGTTTTTGGGCAGGCAATTGCTTGCTATCCAAACGCTTTTCGGCACCATTTTCGTCATAAAACTTAATGTCAGGGGCAAAATAGGCAGGGCTTCGGGAGATGCTTTCTTCGATTTTGGTTTTGGTATCAAAATAAAGCGGTATGTCGGCACGCAAGCCAAAGGTGATGTTGAGGTTTGGCGTTGCTACAAATTCGTCTTGTGCATAAAAACTCAACTGACCGACATTGGTCTCGGCTAATGCCCATTTGCTGTTGGTGTTGTTGGCTTCAAAAACCGCTTTGGCAGCCGACACCTGACCGTCTATCCGACCTGTGTTTACGCTATCCAAAAACCCTTGAACAGAGCCATAAGCTGGTCCAAAAGCACCTGCATAGGTTCCAAGGTTGAACGAATTGTCGAAACTAAATTTCTCCAACGCTCCACCAATGGTGATGGTGTGGCGTTTTAGGTAGATGTTAAAGTTGTTGTTGATTTGAAAAACGTCTTGCTTCAAACTGTTGTTGATTGAAAAAGGCTCGTGCCCAGCAATGATGTAGTTGATGCCGTCTTTTTGAATGGCAATGCTTGGAAATGGCGACGAGAAAGGACTTCTCGAGTCTCTGAATGCCGTGTAGCCTATCTGAAATTTATTGGCAAATCTGGCTCCAAAAGTAGATTTGAGTTCGCCTATTGTAGAATATATTTTGTTGTTGATGCGGTAGCCCGAATTAAAGAATTGCAAGGTTGTGGCATCGGGTCCACGCCTTCCCAAAGCCAATGGGTTGGCAGGTTTTTCTTTAAAGGCATCGAGGGTGTTAAAATTGACGGATAGTTTGTGGTTTTGAGACAAGTTAAAGTCAAATTTAATCAATGCTTTTTGGTTATGTGTCTTGTGTTTGTAGTTTTCGTAGTCGCCTGTTTCGTAGTTGAAACGGTTTTTGAGTGCTGCCCTTACGGCATCTAAGTCCGATGCTTGCACACGTGAAACGTTGGCACCTGTCAAGCCTGGGCGAGCCGCCAAAAAGGCAGAACCCAAGTCTTCACGGCGTTCGAGTTCGGCATTAATAAACACAAAGGCTTTGTTTTTGATAATCGGTGCTCCGACACTAAAACCCGTCTGGTATTGCGTCAGAGCAGGTACTGGGGCATCGGTGCCATCGACACGGTCATTGACCAAGTTTTGATTTCTAAAAAAGCCAAACACGGTACCTTTCACTTGGTTTGTACCCGATTTTGTTACGGCATTGATAGAAGCACCTGTAAAACCGGCTTGCGTCACGTCGTAAGGGGCGATAGAAACCTGTATCTGGTCGATGGCATCGAGCGAAACGGGTTGGGCATCGGTTTGTCCGCCGGGCGTAGCAGCATCGAGACCAAAGGGGTTGTTAAAGATGGTACCATCGAGCGAGAAGTTGTTGTATTGGGAGTTTCTACCGCCAAAAGAGTTGCCATCTGCCATGGGTGTCAGTTTATAAATATCAGAAGCCGAACGAGAGATGGTGGGTATTTTTATCAGTTGTTCGTTGCTGATGTTGGTTGCGGCACCCGTCCGCTGGTTGTTCATAATGGCGTTGTTGTCGGCTTTTATCACCACATCTTGTAGGGTTGTGGCTGCGTCGAGGAGTTTGAAGTTGAGCGGCAAACGTTGCCCAACGGATAAGAATAGGTCTTCTACCTTTTCGGTTTTGAAGCCCACAAAGCTGGTGCTTACGGTGTATGGTCCGCCGACACGCATGTTTGGTATCGTGTAGCGACCATCGGCACGGGTGGTGGTGCCGTAGGTGGTTCCCGAGGGCGTGTGTACCGCAATGATAGAGGTGCCGGCGAGCGGCATACCCTTGTT
>JAYWHZ010000285.1:0-2506 GCA_043777395.1 Bacteroidota bacterium | reverse complement strand
TTGCATCGTATATACAAAAATAATGAAGATACACAAGATGCTGACCGTTTCGACCACACGCAGGGGCAAAGCCGTTAGGAGTTCATGGTCGGCACTATACGCATTTTGTTGGCGGCGTTGGTTGGTGATTTTTTGGGTAATAAATTGTTCTTTTTGAAGGAGCTTGATGTCGATATAGGCACGAATGGTTTGGATAATATTTTTGATGATTTGGTTGCTCAGCAGGTTTTTTTTGTAGCTTATTGCTTGCAGGTGCTGTTTGTTCCAAGTCAAAAAAACCAGCATGATTGGGGCAATGATGCAAATTATCATAGCAAACACTTTCCAATTGAACAAGAGCAAGGCCATCAAAACGACTGCCAAGACCAGTGTTTCGGCAACCAACAAGATGAGCGTCAAGATGATGTTTCGGGCAAAATTGTCGGGTATATTGGTAGAGATATTAAACATTTTGCCCGAGTCGAGGCGTTGATTGTCTTGAATGCTGCTCTCGAAAAAAAAACTGATGCTGCGTTGGGTCAGGTCTGTGGAGAACCCGTAGGCAAATTGACTTTGGCATCGGATAAGCCAGACGTGGTAGGCATTTTTCATTACAAAGAGCAAGACCACCACTCCCATCATGGTCGTTAGGAGGTTTGGATTGTGGCTTAGAAAGGTGCTGTGTTGTTTTATAAATTGTATGCTTGTGTTGCTGTTTAGTATTTTTGGATTGACTGCCAGAAACAAGACAGGCACCACCGATACCAGCCCAAAGACCTCGAAGAGACTGCCTAAAGTGGTTGCCCAAAGGATTGCAAAGAGGCGTTTGTGTTGCTTTGGGTTGAGCAATTGATAGACAATTTTGGCGGTCTCGACGACATTAAAGTAGGTATGGTTGGCGTTTTGCAAACAAATAGGTGTTGATTGTTTTTATTTTCTGCACGATATTGGTCAATTGAGATAGGCGAGATTTGAGCGTTTGGCTATTCGTCCCAATCGGCAAAGCCGCCTTTTCCCCGTTTGCTTGTTCCCGAATAGTCGTCGTCGTTGTCGTCGTTGTCGTCGTCGTCGCTGTCAAAATCGTCGAGAGGGTCTTTGTCGATTTCTTCGCCCAGTGGCGGCACTTTGTCGTCTGAGAAGTCGTCGGAGAAGTCGTCGAGGTCAAATTCTTCGTTAAATTCACGTCCGAGCGCATCATATTCGCTTTGTTTTGGTGCTTCGCCCATCGATTTGAGCAGGGTTGGATAAACGCCTCCCGGTTTTACGGTTTCTGATATGGTCATGAGTTCGATGTTGAACTGCCAATTGTCTTGATAGTCAAACAAAAAGATGAAGCGTTGGTGTGGGTCATTGACATAGTCTGCCAGTTTGGCTTCGACCATCTGCACGGCTTCGCCGTAGGCTTGGTGGCGCACGCCGTTGTATATAATTTCTTCTTCCATGTGCCAGAGGTCGTCGGTAGAAAAAAACGAGGCTTCGGGAATGGTCTTAAACTTGAATGCACTCAAAATCGCCTCTCGAAATTCATCAAAAGTCTGGTCTGATTTGATTTCGATTTCTCTAACAATTTCTTCGTAATAATCTAACTCGATTCTAAATCTATAAACTGCCATAATAATAAACGATTAAAAAATAAATTTAAATATTCTTGATGATGTGTTTGGACAGCATGCCCCGATTTTTGGGTGGCAAACCTGAATTGTCTGCAAAAATAATTATATTTTTAAAATTCTATCACTTTTTATGCAATAATTTTAAACTTGCAACAAAAAACAAATAAATAATGAAAAAGGATTGCCAATGCTAAAATAGTTTTTGCTTCTGGCACTTCGTTTCCAACCCTTGTTTGTTGCCAAAACGTGAGGGCATTGCCGTTGATTTAAAGAGGTTTTCAAGTTATTGGAGGTGTTTTTTTTGTTTGATGTCGTTGTAAAAAAAATATTGTAACTTTGTGTATCAAACCAACGAAGAAAATGGAAACCACATAAAATCTACAAACGACCACCCAAAAAAATCCGTACATAGATGCAGATGGTGAAATTATTCGTGGCAGGGCAAAAGAATTTTTTGAATGGGCAACAGAGCGTGAGTTGGAGCGGATAGCCACTTTGCCACCCGACTTGTGCGGCGTGCCGAAGAAGCACTATCGAGGCGTATGCAATCGGGCGTTTGAGGTTCTTGCATTGGATTATAATCGGTTTTTGGTTTTGTTTCATGCCCTGAGATGGATTAATAAAACGGCGTATTTTTAGTGGTTGGTATCAGATTTTTTTAGTAATTTTGCAGCATTGCCCTTTAATTATCAGTGATAACCAATGTCAGAAATCAATAAACTCATTTTAGGCGACAACCTCGAAATATTGCGAAGCATGGAAAGCGAAACGGTAGATTTGATTTATCTTGACCCACCATTTTTCAGTAACCGAAATTATGAAGTAATTTGGGGCGATAAAGGCGAAGTTCGTAGTTTTGAAGACCGTTTTTCGGGCGGAATTGACCATTATATTTCGTGGCTTAAAGAGCGAGT
>JAYWHZ010000284.1:0-8468 GCA_043777395.1 Bacteroidota bacterium | reverse complement strand
TCCAAACCCACCAAAAAAGGTCTGCTATCCAAACACGGCATGGTCGTTTCGGCTCACCCCGACGCCTCCAAAATTGGAGTCGAAATACTCAAAAAAGGCGGCAATGCCTACGACGCAGCCATAGCCGTTCAGTATGCTCTGGCGGTGTGTTTTCCTATTGCAGGCAACATTGGCGGCGGTGGTTTTTTGGTTTATAGAAACGGCAATGGCGAAACGGGCAGTTTGGATTATAGAGAAAAAGCCCCTCAAAAATCGACCCGTGATATGTATCTCGACAGCACGGGCAGCGTCGTTGCCAATAGTTCTACGCAAGGACACTTGTCGGTTGGCGTGCCGGGAACGGTAGATGGCATGTTTGAAATACACAAAAAATTGGGGAAAATGCCCTTCCAAAAACTTATTCAACCTGCCATAGACCTTGCCAAACGGGGTGTAATCTTAACAAGCACAGAAGCCACAAACCTCAACCGATACCAAGAAAAATTTGCGAAGCAAAACACCCATAAACCTTATTTATTAAACCAAAACCAATGGAAAGAAGGCGATGTGCTTTATCATTTGGAATTGGCTCACACCCTCGAACTCATCAGAGACCAAGGCAGAGAGGGCTTCTATGAAGGCGAAACCGCCGCCGACATCGTCCGTGAGATGCAAACTTCAAACGGGATTATCACGCTCGAAGACCTCAAAAACTACCATTCGGTGTGGCGAAAACCCATCGTAGGCAACTACAAAAACCATAAAATAATATCGATGCCGCCGCCTTCGAGTGGCGGAATAGCCCTTGTGCAACTCCTGACCATGATAGAGCAATACCCGATAGCCGACTATGGTTTTGGGTCTGCCAATACCATTCAAATCATGACCGAATGCCAGCGAAGGGTCTATGCCGACAGGGCAAAACACTTGGGCGACCCCGATTTTTTTAACGTTCCCGTAGGGCAATTGTTAGACACCAACTATCTCAAAAACAGAACCAAAACCATAGACCTGAGCCAAGCCACACGTTCGGCGGCGGTGCAGGCAGGCGAATTTTTAAAAACCCCAGAAAGCACTGAAACAACCCACTATTGTGTGGTGGACAAATGGGGCAATGCGGCATCGGTTACAACGACACTCAACGGGGCTTACGGCTCGTGTGTGGTGGTTCGAGATGGTGGTTTTATATTGAATAATGAGATGGACGATTTTAGTGTCAAAACAGGCGTGCCAAACCTCTACGGCGTGGTGGGTGGCGTTGCCAATGAAATACAGCCCAACAAACGCATGCTCAGTTCGATGACCCCAACGATAGTAGAAAAATCGGGCAAGTTGTTTATGGTTGTTGGCACGCCGGGCGGCTCAACGATTATCACATCGGTTTTTCAGGCTATCTTGAACGTCATTGACCACAAGCAAACGATGCAGCAAGCCGTCGATGCAGGTCGTTTTCATCACCAATGGCTTCCCGACGATATTTTGATGGAGGAAAATTCGATTTCTCAAACGGTTGTTGATGACTTGAAGGCTCGTGGTCAGCAGTTTAGGACTACGAAATATATCGGGAGAGTAGAGGGTATTTTGGTGCTACCCAATGGAAGGCTCGAAGGCGGGGCGGATTTTCGGGGCGACGATACGGCTCTGGGGCATTGAGTTTTTTGGGGTTCAGAGGGCAGATAGTTGGTTATGAATGGCTAATATTTGGGGCAATAGGAGTTCTGTGTCGTCGTTTTGGATTATAAAATCGGCTAATTGGATTGCTTTTTGGGGTTCAATTTGTTTGTTGATGATGTTTTGGATTTGTGTTTCTGTCAGTTGAGGGTTTCGTTTTTTGATGCGTTTGATTCGGGTGTTGATGCTGGCGAGGACAAGAATGGTTTTGAATAATTTTTTTTGCAAATCATTTTCAAATATCAATGCCGATTCTTGAATGACATAAGGCAGGTTTTGGTCTTGGTTCGTTGTCCATTGCTCAAAATGCTGGCGAACTTTGGGGTGAACCAAATTGTTGAGTTGTTTGAGTTTTTGGGTATTGTCGAATACTTTTTGGGCTAACTTTTCGGGTATCAGTTGATTTTGTGGCGTGTAGATGTCGTTTCCGAAGGTATTTTTGAGTTCTTGGATTAATTGTTCATCTTCATTCATCAATTTTTTTGCCCACGTATCGCTGTCGTAAATGGGTATGCCCAGCAGTACAAAGACTTTTGAAACGATGGTTTTTCCGCTGCCGATGCCGCCTGTGATGCCTATTTTTTTCATCGTTTTGGGTCATTAAAAATGTGTGTCAGTATGTCTATGTCGGTTTGTGAGAGCATCAAATTTCGGCGTTGGAAGACTTTTTTTGCCGTTTCCAAAAACTTTTCCCATTGATATTCTACCAATCCATTTGAGCCTCCCCAAGCAAACGAGGGGATAAAATTGGGTGGAAATCCGCCTCCAAACACATTTGCCCCAACGCCCACGACGGTTCCGGTGTTAAACATTGTGTTGATGCCGCATTTGGCGTGGTCGGCGAGCATCAAACCGCAAAATTGCAAGCCTGTCGATTTCATTTTTTGGGTGGGATAGTCCCAAAGTTTCACGTCGTCGTAGGTGTTTTTGAGGTTCGAGTTGTTGGTATCTGCCCCGATGTTGCACCATTCGCCGATGACCGCATTGCCCAAAAAGCCTTCGTGTCCTTTGTTTGAGTTGGCAAAAATGACCGAATTGCTGATTTCTCCGCCTACTTTGCAGTGGTTTCCGATGGTCGTGTTGGCATATATTTTGGCTCCCATTTTTACGGTGCTGCCTTGGCCCAATGCAAAACCGCCTCTGATGCTTGCGTTTTCCATCACTTCGCTGTCTTTTGCGAGGTAGATATAGCCGTTTTTGGTGTTGAAGGTTGCACATTCGGCGGTGGCGTTTTGTTCGGCAAAGAATCTTTTTTCGTTGCCAATGAGTCGGTTGGTGTTGCTGATTGTGGCAGAGGTTCGGTTTCGGGTTAGGTCTTCAAAATCGATTTCGATGGCTTGTTGGTTTTTGGCAAAGATGTGGTAAGGATATTGGATAAAAAGGGGTGTTTCGGTGGTTTGGTTTTCGAGGTTTGCTTGGTCAAATGTGTTGGGGTTTATTTGTGAAAAATGGTTAAAGTGTTGGTCGGTTCTCAGGGCAATAATTTGGTTGTTCCAAAGGAGCATTTGGTTTTCTTTGGTTTTGAGTATGGCATCGACGAGTGGGTTTGAGGGACAAAAACGGGCGTTGATGTAGAGGTTGTCTTGCTCAAATCGGGGCGAATATTTTGTGTTGAGGTAGGTTCGGTAGGGCAGAAACGAGATTGAATTGTCGAGATAGAACGTCCATTTTTGGGCAATGGTTGTGATGCCAAATCGGATTTGTGCAGATGTTCTTGTCAGTGTGAAAGGCAAGAGGTGTTCGCTTGTGTGGTCGTCAAAGAGTATAAAATTCATTAGAAAAATCAAAAAAGTTTAGTTTAGGTTTCAGATTTTGTTTAGGGCTACAATTTTGGGTATCGATTGTTTGTGAGATAGCGATATTTTCACGCCGTGAAGCCCACAAATGTTGTATAAGTGGGCAATCGGTTTTGTTGTGGTTTTAGTTTTTATTTGCTCGTGTCGGCTGGCGTTTGCGGTGCGTTATTTGGTTTGGCGGGCAAAACGGGTGCTGCGGTGTTGTCTATCTGTTCTTGAATGAGCGATTTGTCGTTGTCGTTGGTGTTTTGTGTTTTGCTTGGTGTCATAAAACTTGAACCCACCACGAGTACAAACAGGGCAACGGTGAGTCCCCAAGTCATTTTTTCGACCAAGTCGGTGGTTCGTTGCACGCCCATGAGTTGGGTCGGTGCGAAGGCTGCATTGACGCCGCCGCCTTTTGGTTTTTGGACAAGCACGATGAGTACCATCAAGGCACAAACAATGATGATGAGCATGATAATGAATGTGTACATATTTTTATTTTTATTTTATTGGATTATTTTATTGGATTATTTTGGAGGTTTTCTATTTTTGTTGCAAAATAACGACTTTTTTCTGGCATTTTCAAACTTAATTTTTGGTAAACGTCTATGGCTTCTGCAAATCTACCTTTTGAGGCATATATTTGAGCCATTGTTTCGGTTACGGGCTGGCTATCTGTCTGATTTTGGTGTTGGTTTGGGTTTTTAAATTGGTTTATTGTAAATGATTTTATGGCTTCAAAGTCGGTTTGTTTGTTCATTGCCTCGGCAAAATAGTCGCTTGGTTTTGCGGCTGACTGCATGATGAGTTTGTCGAGTTCGTCCAATTCTCTGTCTGGTATCTGGTTGTTTTTTTGTGTTTTGGTGTCTTCGTTGTTGTGGTTTTTGGTGCTTATTATCTTCAACCATTCCAAGAGTGAATAGTGTTTTTCGGTGTTTTCAAAAGGCTCGATGGGCGTTGGGTCTGCAAAAAAATCGTTTTTTGCCAGTAGGTTTTGCTTCGATTGATAGATTGTTTCTTTGTCTATGGCGTAAGGTTCGAGGTCTTGAATGTCTTTGCCTTTGAACGGAAGCGGCACTTCTATTTTGCTTACGATGGGTTCAAACTGGTTGTTTTTGGGCGTTTGGATTTGGGGGTTTGGGCTTGGGTTTTGGTTCAATTGGGGTTCGGTTTGGGGTTTGTGGTCGGTGTTCAGATTGACCCATTCTTGAAGTCGGTCTCTGTTGTTTGAGGCAACGGCGGTTTTGGCGAGTGCTTTTTCAAAGGCATTGGTGTTGCCTTTGAGTTGATATATTTTGAGCAAAATGGTTCTTGCAGCTGTAAAATAAGGATATTTTTCAACGATTTGCTCAAACTCTTCTTGCTGCTCATTTTTGAGGCATTGCAAATCTTTAAAATACAGATGAAGGTTATTGTGGTTCATGGTGGTGTTTATTAAATATCTTTTTCTTAAAAAAAATTACCAGCTTGAGAATGTTTTATTAAAGATTTGCTCCACGATGTTGTCTGTGATTTCTTCTATGAGTTGGTTTTCTACCGACGAAAGCGTTTTTTCGGCAGAGAAATTGGCAAAGCCAATCAGTTCTTGTTCCCAACTTTGTTTGGGTGTTTTGTTGTTGGTATAGTTTACTTTTACTTTTATGGTCAGTCGGTTGGTGGTTCCGGCTTGGTTGGCGTTGTTGATGTTGGCGTTTGGATTGGCTTGCAAACCCACCGTTTCTACGCTATAATCGGTTACGATGCCATCAAACTGAATGTCGGGTTCGGAGGCAATAAATTTTAGGCTCGTTTGTTTAACGAACTTATCACGCATTTTTTCGCTCAATTTTTGGCTCAATGTCGGTACGACGTTTGGTGCTTGATTGGCAAATTGGGTGATGTTGATGGTTTTGATGACGTTGTAGTCTATCGACGCCGACCGTGCCGAATACTGCACCCGAAAGCAAGCCGCCGCAGTCCATAAACCAATACACAAGAGCAAATATAACACTAATTTTTTCATCACAAGGTTTGGGTTTGGCATTCATTTTTTGGTGGTGTCAAACCTGAATTATTCCAAGCCATATTCTTTGATTTTTCGGTATAAGGTTCGCTCCGAAATGCCCAATTCGATGGCTGCGTTTTTGCGTCTGCCTTGATGCCGCAGCAGTGCTTGCACAATCATTCGTTTTTCGACATCGGCGAGCGTCAAGTTTTCTTCTATGTCTTGCACGTTGTTTTGAGCGGCAAAGTTATTGTTTTTTTCTGCTCTGCCCATGGGCATCGCAAAATTATTATAGATATTATTGATACTCTCATTTTTCAAAAAATCGTTGCTTGGCTGCGTCTCCGTGTTGTTGTAGATGGGTTCTATATACGTCTTTTCGTTTTTGGTGTGGATGTTTGTCGGCAGTGGTTTTTGGTTTTGTTCAACGATTTGCCCGACCACCTTTTTGAGGTCGTTGAGGTCTTTTCTCATATCAAACAACACTTTATATAGTATCTCTCTTTCGCTTAGGTTGGGTTCGTTTTTGGCGTAGTTTTCTATCAGGTTGGGCAGTGCCAGCATGGCGTTGGTGCTTGGATTGGGCAAGTATTTTATGATTTGGTCGCCTTCTACCGTTCTGTGTTGTTCCAGCACCGATATTTGCTCTGCTATGTTTTTGAGCTGCCTGATGTTGCCTTTCCATTCCGCGTTTTTGAGGCGTTCTTCGGCGGCGGCATCAAGTCTGATGGGTTGCATCTGGTATTTATCGGCAAAATCGACTGCAAACTTCCTAAAAAGCAGCGGTATGTCTTCTCGCCGCTCCCTCAAAGGCGGGATATTTATCGTTACGGTGTTGAGCCTATAATACAAATCTTCTCTAAATCTTCCTCTTGCTATGGCTTCGTCGAAGCTGATGTGCGATGCGGCAATCACCCTGACGTTTGTTTTTTGAACCTTGGACGAACCCACTTTTATAAATTCACCCGTTTCGAGCATCCGCAGCAGCCGTGCCTGCGTGCCAAGCGGCATTTCGCCTATCTCGTCCAAAAAAATAGTGCCACCATCAACGGTTTCAAAATAACCGTTGCGCTTGTCCGAAGCACCCGTAAACGAACCTTTCTCATGCCCAAAGAGCTCGCTGTCTATTGTCCCTTCGGGAATAGCACCGCAGTTGATGGCAATAAATTGATTGTGCTTGCGGGTACTCAACTGATGGATTATTTTTGAAAAAACTTCTTTGCCCACGCCGCTTTCGCCCACAATGAGCACCGAAATATCTGTCGATGCCACTTGTGCTGCCATAAAAATTGCTCGGTTTAGCTTGTCAGCATTGCCGATAATCCCAAACCGTTGCTTCAAATTTTGTATGTCTGTCATGTTCATTCAATTGGGTAGAAAGTATTGTCAAAGCCAAACACAAAGATACAATCTTGTATGACAAAATGGCATTTTATTAATTTTTTTTGTTTCGGTTCAGAATGTATGATATTTTTAAAGTAAACAAAGACAATAAAATGATGTTTGAACAACGAAATTATCATTGCCATACATTTTTAAACCACAATCGGTTATGAATTAATTAATGATGCTTCGAGGCTTGCTTCGGGTTGTTTAAACATTTAATTTATATCCAAATAGGTTCATTTTGCCAATTATTTTCAAAGCCAAGTTTACATATCGGAATAGTGGGATTGATATTTACCAAGTCTATAATTTTTGATTTGATGGTATGATTTGGGGTTACTTGATTGCACAAATAAATCATACTTGATATTATCAAAAAGGGTTTTTTAGTTTGATTTGGCAACAAAGTATTTTGAAACCAAATATTCAGAGGATTGTTTAGGTTTTCGATTGGCTTTTTTACCATATTTCTGCTCCACAACCTGCCGTGGTGTGCAACAATATTTCGTACATAAGTAATGGATTCCAACCAACTGGATAATTCACTGTGCAAATTCAATCCCATTTCTTTAGCAATAGTTGCCTTTTCGGGCAATTGGTGTTTGAGACTTTTATACAGTTTCGACAAAGTCCCCATAGAAGCCACTTCCAAGATTTTCCAAGCATCTGCGTCGTCGTTTGGGTATCGATAGAGTTGGTCTCTAATAAATATTTCTTGACTTCGCTTAAATTCTTTTTGCAATTCGTCTATTGTCTTTTGGTGTATTGTTTTTACTGTGCCATCATACAAGGTAATTAACTTATTGTCAAACAAATTAGCATCTAAATACCAACAACTGCCATATCTAATCGACAAATGATAAATCATTTTGGTACGGAGGGCGATTTCTATTCGCTCTATAGCATCAAAAAGTATTATGCGTAAATGACGGTCAAACGTGTAGCGGTCTATGATTTCTTCAAAATAAGTATTTGGTTCAAGAGTATGTAAGGCGTCGTTGTCTTGCATATCCCACCAGTAGCCTTTGAGGCGATAGTAACTTATGTTTTTTAGAAAATGGGTAGCAGAATTTTCGTCTCTGAAAAGCATTCCTCGCTGTTTGAGCAAGGTTATTTGGTCTGCTATGGTATATGCTGGTTTATTTGCCATAGCTATAAAAAAAAGAATGACCCGCTTGCAGATCTTACGGTATGCAAAGCGAGTACTATTAGTGCAAAGATAAAAACTATTTTTGAATTTTAGTAATTTTTTTATATTTTTATTCAAATTTTTTTATATTTTTTTATATTTTTATTCAAATTTTTGTTTCGGTTCAGAATGTACGATATTTTTAAAATAAACAAAGACAATAAAATGATGTTTGAACAACGAAATTATCATTGCCATACATTTTTAAACCACTACCCTTTTTTTTAATGCTTTATTTTTGATAAATATTTTTCAATTGAGCCAATTAAACCACAAAATTGATGATTCTGTCGGGTACTACGATGAGTTTTTTGACTGTTTTGCCTTCGAGCATGGCATTTATTTCGGCGTTTTGAATCACTTCCTGCTCCAAATCGGCTCGGCTCAAACCCAGCGGCAGTTCTACATTGCGACGCACCTTGCCGTTGATGGAGATGGGATAGGCAAAGGTCGATTCTTTCAAATATTGTTCGTCAAA
>JAYWHZ010000283.1:0-2508 GCA_043777395.1 Bacteroidota bacterium | reverse complement strand
TTGGTGTTTTATCAATCTGTTTTTAGCGTCTTGCCCAATATATATGCAAAAATAGACAAAAAAAGCGGTATACCCAACTATGTCGCCTATTCAAAAGCACAGATAGCACTGGGAAGGCATCTGTTTTATGACCGCCGCCTATCTGCCAACGGCTCCAAATCGTGTGCCAGTTGCCACAGCCAAGCCTTGGCATTTACCGACGGCTATCGGCGGAGTTTGGGACTTTGGGGCGACACCCACAAACACAACGCACAACCTTTGTTCAACTTGCCCTACAACCGTTCGTTCACTTGGTCCAGAAGCGACATCACAAGCCTCGAACAGCAAATCGTGATGCCACTCATGGGCATTCACCCAGTGGTAGAAATGGGCATGAACGCCGAAAATATGCCGCCATTGACCCAAACCTTAGCCAACGATTTGGTGTATAAAAAATTATTTGAAAAAGCATTTCCTAACCAAAACAACGCCATTACGACCCAAAACATCGTGGCAAGTTTAGCGGCTTTTTGCCAGAGTATCCAGTCTTTCAATTCAGATTTTGACCGCAACCAACTTTCCCAAAGTGCATTGCGAGGCAAACAACTTTTTTTTGGATTAAAACTCCAGTGTTTTGAATGCCATTCGGGCAAAAACTTTAACGAAAACCCATCGGCTACTGCTGCCGAAGACCATTTTTTTAACATCGGTCTCTACAACATTGCCCCACGAAGCCTATACCCCAAAGGCGACAGAGGCTTGCTCGAACACACACACGAGATAGACGATATGGGCAAATTTAGAACCCCAACGCTCCGAAACTTGGCTTTTACTGCCCCTTATATGCACGATGGAAGCGTGGAAACACTCGCCGAAGTGATACAGATTTATGAGCAAGGCGGCAGAAACATAGACCTGATAGGCAATCCAAACACGGGCGACGGACGGCAAAGTCGCTACAAAGTGGGTTTTTTGACGGGTTTTGAGGTGTCAAAATCGGAACGAGACGATTTAATCAATTTTTTAATGGCTTTGAACGACAGCAGCCTGACAACAAATAAAAAATATAGCAATCCGTTTGAGGGAAAATAGAAATTTTGCTACCCAAAAGGGTTTCAAATTGGGTTTGGAACAAATTTTATGACCAATATTTTTTGCGTTGCCTCTCCTACTCTGTATCGGTTGTCGGTGCGGTAGTCGATGAGCCACAGAATATCTTTGTTGGAATGCTGAACGACCCAAATATTGTCTTTTTCAAACAAATTGACTTTGACATCGCTCAGAAAGTTGCTCACCTTTTTTTTGCCTCTCATGCCAAAAGGCATAAAATAATCGCCTTCTTGCCAAGGTCTCAACGTGAGTGGAAATTCAACTTTATCGGCATCAAAATAAGCGTAATTGGTTTGTATGCCTATGTTTATATCCAATTTTTTTTTGATTACAAATGAGATTTCGCCGAGTGGAAACTGATAATCAGGGGTATTTTTTTGCCACAAGAACGATTGGTTTTTGTTGTTTATTTTAGAAATGGGTTGCAGCATCAAGGTGGTTCGGTCTTTGAGGAGTTGGTGTGTTTGAGAAAAAAAGAGTTTGCCCGATTGTTTGGTCAGGCTTTCAAAAATGGCATCGATGGCAGGCGATTTGAAGCCAAAGTCGTTTAGGAGTTCAAACAAGAGGGTTGGCGAGCCTTGATTTTTGAAAAATGTGTTGATGTCGATGTGTGTGTTTGTGTCGTCGATTTTTAGGCAGATTTGCGATTTTAGTTCTTCTATTTTTTTGTTATAAATTTGTTGTGTCTCATAGATTCTGGTGCCGTTGTCAAAAAAAGTTTGCTCTATTTGTGGGTTTATGGCTTGGAGCAAGGGCAAAATATGGTGTCTGATGCTGTTTCTGATGTATTTATCGCTGGCGTTGGAGCTATCTTCTCTATATATTATGTTTTCTTCGCTTGCATAATTGTTTATTTCCGTTTTGGTCAGGCAAAGCAAAGGACGTACAATATAGTTGTTTTTGGGCAAAATACCATGCAATCCTGCAATGCCCGTGCCTCTTATCTGGTTGATGAGCAGCGTTTCGAGGTTGTCGGTTTGGTGATGTGCGGTGAGCAGATACTTTGTTTTTTGTTCATTCATCAGTTGTTCAAACCATTGGTAGCGGAGCGTTCGGGCAGCAACTTGGATAGACAAACCATTGGCATGGGCAAAGGCTTGGGTATCAAAGCGTTTGAGGGCGTGTTTTATGCCCATTGTGTTGCATATTTCGAGGCAAAACTGCTGGTCTTGCTCCGATTCTTCTGCCCGAAGTTGGAAGTTACAATGTGCGGCAGTCAGGTTTTCAAAACCCATTTCGAGGAGCAGATGCAGCAGACACACCGAATCTATGCCGCCACTCAAAGCCACCAGCAAACCGTCTTTGGGGCTGAATAGCTCGTGCTGGGCAATAAATTTAATGATTTTTTCTTTAATATTTTTGCTCGCAAGCGGCTTGTCGTAAGCAAAGAGTTTTTTTGCCATAATCTATAATTGCATT
>JAYWHZ010000282.1:0-2515 GCA_043777395.1 Bacteroidota bacterium | reverse complement strand
ACTCACGCAGAAACAACAAAACATCTATCTTCAATTCCATTTTTATGGGCTATCCAACGGGTCTTTTGTTAGATGGTGCCAACACCGAAGCCAACGCCACTGCCAACGAATTGGAAATTAAGAATAATATTTTTTCAAACTGTACCGCCAACGCCGTCGTCAATTCGGGAAGCACATTTGGCATCGGTGCATGGTTTACGGCTGGCGGAAACGTTACGTTTGCAAACAACAACGACGTGCAACTTACCAACCCCTTCAACTACAACGCCCCCGACGCCATGCCACTCGCTGGCTCTGTGGCACTGACAGGAGCAAGTTTTACAAGTACAAAATTATCAAACAGCTTCTTTACCCCAACGACGTTTAGGGGTGCTTTTGGAACCAACAATTGGGCAGCTGGCTGGACTAATTTCTTGCCACAAAATAACCTAAGCATCAACCAAAACGAGAAAAAAGATTTGGGATTATCAATCTATCCAAACCCGACGCAAAACCTATGTGCCATCACATTCAGATTGGAAAAAATGAGCAACGTAACGCTTAACATCACTGATATTTCGGGTAAAGTGATTTATAACCAACAATTTACCTATTTGAATGGCTTGCAAAACCACACGTTTTCGGTAGAGAACTTTGCCAACGGCTTGTATTTTATCCAGATAACAACGCCCGAAGGCATGCAGACAGCCAAGTTGAGCGTCTTGAAATAAACAGATTTGTTATTCATTTTTAGCATCAGAAACCCCGTTGGCAATTGGCTTGACGGGTTTTTTGTTTTAAAAGTCGATTTGAAATTCAGGGTTTTGAAGCCTGATAGCGCTGTGTTAAATCGTTGGCTATGTGTTTTTTAGCGGCTAAGAACAGCAACCCAAAACAGACAATCAACAGATAATGCCCTGCATCGTTGTAGGTAAACCAAGGATATAAGTTGGGTTTTAGGGCGTGAATGATGGCTGTAAAAACCATAGAAAGAATGCTTAAAACGAGGTAGAGATAAGATTTTTGATGGGTTTTGAGATATAAATAACCAAAAATAGAAACCACCACACCTAATAAACCAATGGCAGAATAAATTTTTAGGTAAAAGAAATCTTTAAAAAACCACATAGCAACGCCAAACGCCAAGGTTTTGAGGCAAACCAGAGCGGGTAAAATTTTGGAGAATGTATTTTTTTTCAGGTATTCTGTTGCCAGCAGTTCTATTTTAAAGACCGCCACAAGGCTCAAAGTCCAGCTGATGAGTTTGAGAAAAATGCCTGTATAGTGAGATAAAAGATGCCCAAAAGCCCCAATCAACGACGAATATGCCATGAGATAGAAAAATAAATGCCAGTTTTTGGGAGAGTCTGCTGAGGTTTGATGTTTTTTTAGGGCATAGCCAAAATAGAAACAAGCCAAAGCGAGTAAAAAATCGCTTAAAAAAATATTGGGTTCCAAAAACGTTACACCAAAAAGATTGAAGCTGATGGGTTTCATTGGGCAAAAGTACTACAAAACACCGAAATAGGCTGTGTTTAAAGCAAAATTTTACACATTTTTTATCAGAAGAATGTCTAAAAGGCATTGGTCTGATGGGTTTTGGCCTATGGTTGGGGTCAAAAATCATTTGGGAACATAGCACAATGCAAGTTCACGACCTCAAATAGATTTGTAGAGATTCATTAAAATAAAGTTTTTTCTTAATTTGAAACCCTTTGGGTGCGTTTTGCGTTTTGTTGTGGTGTATGCAGTTTAATATTTTCAGAATACTTTTTTTGACCTTTGTTTTTAGCCACAATGCGTTTATTATCAAGACCGTCGAGGCTCAATTTTTGTATCCAGAAAACAAAATCACGGGCGTTGTTGTTGATAAGGTCTTGAACATTCCCTTGCCCAACAGCATTGTGATTAATAAACGGACCCGTTTGGGTTTGATGACCGACCTCAAAGGGCAGTTTGCGATTACGGGCGAAAAAGGCGACACGCTGATAGTGAATGCCGTGGGCTATCTGACCCGCAGGGTGAGTTTTTTGGGTTATAGGCGGCTCGATAGTGTGGTTGTGGAGATGAGCGAACTCAAATATAGCTTAGATGTGGTGGAGATATTTGGCGAAAAAGCCAAGCGTTTGGAGCAGGTCAAGAAAGAAATTGCGAGCCGAGAGAAGCCTTATTTTGAGCAGTATCGCAAGTCTTTTGAGGCTGCAAACCTGATGCAAAGCCCTATTACGGCGATGTATCTGGCGTTTAGCAAGCGGGAACAAAAAAATAGGTTAGCCGAAGAACTTTACTATGAGGACTTTAAGAAAGAGTTGCTCAAAAGTATTTTTAGGGGCGAATTGTTTGAAAAAATGCTTTCGGACCTCAACGACGAACAGCTCGACGAGTTTGTGGTGTTTTGTAATATTCCAGACGATTTTATACGCCGAGCCACCGAATATGAACTCATCTTGTTTGTTAAAAGAAAATATTACACCTATCTGCTCAATCAAAATTAATTATTTTTTAATGCTCAGCATCAAATTATTTGTGTACCTTT
>JAYWHZ010000281.1:0-8511 GCA_043777395.1 Bacteroidota bacterium | reverse complement strand
GATGCCCAAAGCCACATAAGCAGCACTGCGCTCATCAATCACCACCCGAAGGCTGATGGCAGGATGGCGAGCAAACGCCAAAGTGAGTGGTGCCGACCTCGAACCCGCCGAAACAATAACCTCCAACACACCTTTGAGCACGCAGATACTGACCAAGTCCAAAATACCCTGCTTGTCAAATGTTGTGGCATTCGATGCATCTGATTTCATTTGGGCAAAGGTACGTTTTTAATAACAATAAAGGTGATTTAGGGTTTTGTGAGGCGTTTTATTTGTTCCTGAATGAGGTCTAATTGCTCTTGAATCAGTTTTTGTCGGTTTTGAGGTTTTCGTGTACTTGCTCATACTTGCGAAAAAAATCAAAAGATTCTTTGAGCAAGTATAAGAGTGTATCATTTGAGGTGGTATCGGCTTCGTTGCTGATAGATAGGTGGTTGTTGGTGCCGTTGTTGTTATTGATAAGCAAAGTTTTTTCGTTGAAGTTGAGCAAGTGGTTTGGCGTTGTGTCGAGCAAACTGGCAATGGCTACCAAGCGTTCGATGGTGATGTTATTTTCGCCCGATTCGATTTTTTGGTAGGCTTGCTGCGAAATATTGAGTTTTGTAGCCATGTAGTCTTGTGTATAATTTTTTTCTTTTCGCAATCTTTCTATACGTTGTGCTGTATTTTTCATGAGTTTATTGTTTAATGTTTTGCTTTGCAATGGTTTGGGTTGTAATTTACAATCGTTTTAGTTGTGATTAACAACTGTAGGTTGTACGCTGTTTGGGTTAATGATAGTAATTTTACACCAGCAAAAGTAATGAATATTTTTGCTTTAAAACATTATTTTTTCACCATTAAAAAAAAATATTAAAAAATTAAAAAAATTAAAAATTTATCAACAAACCCTTCCATTGTCATTGCCTTGTGTATGGTAATGCTTTGTTCTTGTACAAAAATTTATGTTGTAAATGACAAAGTCAATACTTATACTGACGATGAAATCTTTCGTGGAGTATTTTTATTTGAAGGTAACATCGCTAAGCAGATACCTTCGTATCAAGAAGTCTTGAGTATGCAAAAAGATTACGACCCAAACGTACGTGAAGAATTAGAACAAATACACGATGAAATATTTTTGTTCATAAATGAGAAAAATCCAAGTTTCGTAGCTGAATTTGGTGATGCTATTCATTCTAAAAATTTCTTTGAAATACAGAAAAAATTAAATGAAGGTGGACAACTAGTAAAAGAGGCGTTGAGCAGTTCTAAAAAATACGGTGATATTTATAAAGAGCATTCGGCTAATGTGTCAAATATCATTTCAAAGCGTGAAGCCTCATCAAAAGAAGATTTCAAAAATTTAGCTGATGCATATAAATTGGATTTGCTTAACAAAAAGCAATCCGAAGGTGCTATGGCGGTAGTAGTATTCGTAGCGGTTGCTGCAGTTGTATGGGAGGCAGCAGCAATCGTAAACGTAGTAGCAGCATTTACAGTGGGTGTCTGGGCTTATGCCGTAATGGCTAACAAACCCAGCGATGATTTAAATCAGAATCTGCTCATAAAAGATTTAATGTTTATTGAATAAATATTTTGTAAAAATGTATAAAGTATTATTTATCTGTTTATTAGGTATTTTTTGGACAATATCTATATTTGTTACTATAATAAGTGGTATTAAAGTCAATATTGTCCAGTTACCTATATCAATAACTAAAAAAGTATCCATATTCTTACCCCAAGGATGGGGCTTTTTCACCAAAAGCCCAAAAGAGGCAGAAGCAAGTATTTACAAAATAAATACAAATAATACTCTAACTTTAATATCCATAAACAATGCTAGTTATTTAAATCATTTTGGTTTATCAAGGAAAGCAAGAAAAATAGGCTTTGAGATTTCACAAATACTGAAAGAGATACCAGATTCTTCTTGGCAAGTAGGTAATGGTGATCCATTAAAAACGATACCTAAACTGAACTATACTTTAGATAGTGTTGCATTGCTCGAAAATATAAATGCAGGTGATTATTATTTATTTCAACAAAAAACAATACCTTTTGAATGGTTAGATCAAAATCAAGAAAAACATAATCCATTTGTCTATATAAGAATAAAAATTGAATAATATTTATGCACTTAGGAAGTATTAAAACCATTTGTAAAACCGTAGAATATTGGAGTAGATTAAAATGCCCAATATTAGATGTGTATGGATTATCAAGGTCGTTGTTGGCTACGGGTACACTAATAACTTTATTATTTAGTTCAAATGATACTTATTTTCCGCAACTATTTTTTTATAAAATGAAAAGAGGAGTACAAATGATACCAAATTTTTTCTATTTATTTGAACACCAAAATTTGTTACACGCTAAGATTATAGCTACTATAATAATGTTACTCGTTCTCATTGGTTACTTACCAAAATTAACTTGTTGGTTACATTGGTGGGTAACGTACAGTTTTTTCACAGGTTCGCTGTTAGTTGATGGTGGCGACCAGATTTCTGTAATATTAACACTTTTTTTGATACCTATATGCTTAATAAGCAACAAAAGTAATCATTGGCTAAAAAAAATTAATGAAAACATCAACCCTTACGCCAACTTATTTTTGTGGTCTTTACTATTCGTAATTCAAATGCAGATGTCATGCTTATATTTAAATGCCGCAGTCGCTAAGTTTAATTCAGTGCATTGGTCAGAAGGCGGTGCAGTATATTACTGGTTCAACCACAATATTTTTGGAGCGTCTAATTGGTTAAAGGTAGTTTTAGGTTTTATTTTTGATAATAAATACACCTGCTTCGCCATAAGTTGGTCTGTAATGATAGTTGAAATGCTTCTCTTTGCTGCTTGGTTTATGAATACAAAAAATAAGTATTTATGTTTTATTTTAGGTATAATTTTTCATATTGTCATTATCTTTGTACACGGACTTGCGAGCTTCTTTTTTGCAATGGCTGGCGGTTTAGTCCTTTATTTATTGCCATTTTCTCAACCATTAAACAAATAGTTCTTAATTTTTTAAAATCTAAAAAAATGAAAAAATCTCCTCTATCTTTTACCGAACAATTAGCCATTCGTAAACTTTGGATTTGGGCTATCGTGCTGCCCATTTTGGCAGTTTTATCGTATAGCGTTTACACGCAGCTCGTGCTTGGCGTGCCTTTTGGAACAAAACCTGTAAGCAGCATTGGCTTAGTTATCGGCTGGTTAGTTGCTTTTTCAACCGTTTTGCTCATCTATTTGCTCAAACTCAAACTCAATTTAGATGCAAACACTTTGCAATACAACATGCTCATATTCGGCATTAACAAAAAAGTGGCTTGGACGCAAATAAAAAGCCTCGAACTGACCACCATAAACGCACTTACAGGTTACGGTTATAGGCTGGGCAACGAAGGCGTAATTTTGAATATGGGAACACCGAGAGGGTTAAAAATAACCGACATCAACGGTCAAACCATTGTGTTGAGCGTAAAAGATATTTCTAAACTGGAAAATTTTTTAAGTCAAATAATGCCAATTTATCCTAATATTCAATTTAAAAATTTGGGTTAGAAAATGAGAAAGACATCAATAATAATACTTTGGTTTGTTTTTCAAACATCCTTTGTTGGCTCTTCGCAAAATAGTTTTCCAAAAGACAATGAACTGCTGGCTAAGAAATTTGTGGAATATCTATCGCAACAAAAATACAAAAAAGCATACGCTATGTTTGCACCCAGCATTTCGAGTAAAATACAGGTTGAAAATTTGCAAGAGACTTGGCAAGATGTTGAAAAAAAATCGGTAAATTTAAGCAATACACAAAAATAGTACCTTACAGAGAAGGACAAGGCATGATAGTTTATTGTATCTTTGAAAAAAAAGATATGACTATAAAACTTGCTTTCAATGACAACAAACAAATACAAGGTTTTTTCTTCGTTGATCCACAAGACAATTGAAAGACTTTGCCCATTAAAACATGTTTATATACAAACACCCTAAAAATTTATCCCAATCCAGCCAAGCACAGCATCAGTTTTGAGGTAAATCGCCCAACCCCTTTGGAAGGGGAAATTTCTCGGTGGTTTCAGCCGAGATAGTAGATGTTTTGGGTAAGAGTTTACCAATACAAAATTCATTAAACCAAATCAATATTTCAACTCTGGACGGAGGCATCTATTTCCTTAAAATCACAAACCAAAAAAGCGAGACTTTTGTAGAAAATTTATCAAAGAATAATGTGTAGCGTTGGCTTGAAAGCCAACGAAATAATAATGAAAAAATCATCAAAAACAAATTGCTTTTCTTTTGCCCTTCAACAATTCACAATTAATCTGTATCTTTGCAGCCGATAGTATCTTAGATACAACATATTTGGCTTCGTCTATTGATTAATCTTTACTATGAAATACGCTTGGTATAAAATTTTAACGGTCGTTTTGCTCCTCTACACATTCATTGGCGGTTTTTTTCTGCCCGTGCCTCGCCTGCCTATCTTGTACGAAAGCATTCGCAACACCTACTTTCATATTCCCATGTGGTTTGGAATGATGATTATATTTACCGCTTCGGCAGCGTTTAGCGGCTTGTATCTCAGGCAACCCAACGACCCCAAAAACGACCTCAAAGCCGAAAGCTCAGCCGAAATTGGCTTGCTATTCGGAATCCTCGGCACGATAACAGGTGCCTTGTGGGCAAAATACACCTGGGGCGAATATTGGAGCGGAGACCCCAAACAAAACGCAACAGCCATCTTTTTACTCATCTACTCGGCTTATTTTGTGCTGCGTGGCTCCTTCGACGGTCAAGACAAAAAAGCCCGAATATCTGCCGTTTACAACCTATTTGCCTACGCCACCATGATTCCACTGCTGTTTATTTTGCCCCGACTCACCGATAGCCTACACCCCGGCAACGGCGGAAACCCCGGCTTTGGAAAATATGACATGGACAACACCATGAGGCTCGTCTTCTATCCAGCCATCGTGGCTTGGACGCTCTTGGGCGTTTGGATTATAGAACTCAAAGTGAGAATAAAAACATTAAACACAACACAAAACGACTAACCATTAACCAAAAAGATGACCTCAAAAAAAATATATTTGTTAATGATACTTCTTTGCAACCTCTCGATAACTGCGTTTGCACAAACCGACAGCGACCAAGACGTGCCAATGGCAGATTTGCTGCGAAGCAACGGCAAAATATACGTCGTGGTCGGCACAATACTCATCATCTTTGTGGGTATCATTGCAATGCTCATTTGGTTGGAACGTAAAATAAAAAAAATGGAAGACAAAAATCAATAACACAACCATACAATTCATTAATTATCACATATAAACAAGCAACCAAATGGCTACAAAAACCAACCAATTGGAAGAACACAGAGAAGTAGGTTTCTTCGACGATGTTCTAAAATATTTCGACAAAGCGTCGTCATATCTCAACTATCCCAAAGGATTGTTAGACCAAATAAAATACTGTAACAGCGTTTACCGTATGAAATTTCCCGTCAAAGTAGGCGACGGCATCGAAGTCGTAGAAGCCTATCGGGTCGAACATTCGCACCACAAACTCCCAACCAAAGGCGGTATCCGCTACTCGCAGTTTGTCTCCCAAGACGAAGTGATGGCTTTGGCTGCCCTCATGACCTACAAGTGTGCCATCGTCGATGTGCCATTTGGTGGTGCAAAAGGCGGCATCAAAATTAGCCCTCGCCTCTACACCACAGACCAGCTCGAACGCATTACCCGCAGATACACCTCGGAGCTCATCAAGAAAAACTTTATCGGACCGGGCATCGATGTCCCAGCACCCGATTATGGCACTGGCGAACGTGAAATGGCTTGGATTGTCGATACTTATGCTACTTTTTTTCCCGACAAGATAGACGCTCTCGCTTGCGTAACGGGCAAACCCGTAGCACAAGGTGGCGTAACGGGCAGACGTGAAGCCACAGGCTTGGGCGTGTATTATGGCATCAGAGAGGCTTGCTCTATCAAAGAAGACATGGACAAACTGGGCTTAGCCGTCGGTATCGAAGGCAAACGGGTAGTCGTGCAAGGTTTGGGCAATGTGGGCTACCATGCCGCCAAATTTATGCAAGACTGGGGCAAAGCCAAAATTATTTGCATAGCCGAAGCCGAAGGTGCAGTTTATAACGCCGATGGTTTGGATTATGAAAGATTATTCCAACACCGCAAAGCCACCGGCAGCATCTTGAACTTTGAAGGTGCAACCAACATGGAGAACTCGGCAGACGCATTGGAATTGGATTGCGACATCTTAATCCCTGCTGCACTCGAAAACCAGATACACAAAGGCAATGCCGAACGCATAAAAGCAAAAATCATAGGCGAAGGTGCCAACGGACCCGTTACGGCAGAAGCCGAAGAGGTATTGAACCAAAAAAATATTATGGTCATTCCTGATATTTACTTGAACGCCGGCGGCGTAACGGTTTCTTATTTTGAATGGTTGAAAAACTTATCGCACGTGCGGTTTGGACGTATGTCGAAACGGTTTGAACAAAACATGAACCACGCCATCGTTCACGAAATCGAAAGTCTGACGGGCAAAAAAGTGAGCGAAGCCGCACGTACAGCCATAGAACGGGGAGCCGACGAAGTGGATTTGGTCTATTCGGGTCTGGAAGAAACGATGATAAACGCTTACCGAGAGATACGCAAGGTGCGTGTAGAGATGCCCGGCGTACCAGATTTGAGGACGGCGGCTTTTATCGTTGCCATTCGCAAAATAGCCGTTTCTTACGAAAGTTTGGGTATTTTTCCATAACCAGTTGCGAGATTAAAAATTAATATATGTATTTGTAGAGGCATTGCTCGATTTTGTCGTGGCTCAATGCCTCTATTTTTTTAAGAAGTAAAACTTTTAGGACTCAACAACAATAAAACAAACGTATTTTTATTTTAAATGTGATGGCTACAAATCATAAATTAACCATTTATAGTCTTGCCTTGTTGGCGGTTTTGTATAGTAGTTTTAGGGGTATTTTGTTGGCACAGCCCACGGATAAGGCATTTGACTATCAAAAAGATTTTAAAGACATTTTACAAAAAACTAACAATCCAGACGATTCTTTATATGCCTACAAAATGCTTCTACCTCGTTTTTTAAGGGCAGACACGACGCTCACGAACCGTCAGGTGTTGGCTATGCAAATATATTTTACCCAACACACGGACTATATGCCCTATCACGATATGGTGTTGGAACGTTTGATTTGGAATTTTAATGAGCAAGGACTTTACGAAAAAGCCTTGACCGAATGCGACACGCTGCTTGCCAAAAATCCTTTCAACTTGGTGGCTAACAAAGAAAAAGCCTTTATTTTGAAAAAGATGAACACAATATCGGGCAAGGAAGATGCGGCTCCCTATCTGGCTCGGTTTCAGATGCTGGTCAGGGCGGATACTTGTACGGGCAACGGGCTGTCTTATGGAGGGGCTTGGTTTGTGCTTTCGCCCATCGATGGGCAGGTGATTATCGATTATGTGTATAACCAAAACACGTGTGTGATGACCTCTGGCGAAGATAGGTTTGGTAATTTTCATGATATTTTGGGTGTAAAGCAAAACAAAACGCCCGAGCCGTGTGTTTGGCATTATTTTAATATTCAGCATGCGTATGTCAAGATGTTTAATAAAAACAGCGAAAAATTGTTTAAGGAATTGGAAGAAGAGATGAAGGCTAAGTTGAAATATCTGCCTTATATTAAAAAGAATAAATAAAAATACGATTTATCTTGATGTTGGTTTTATCATTTAAAAATATTGTTGTTATGTTTTAGATTATTTTGATTGTCTTTTTGGGCATTGATTTTTGTCTTTGTTTTTTCACACGGCGTTTTTGCACCGCTATGCCTCACACCATAAATTTCCACTTTCGCCTAATTTTGCCAAGCGGTGGTTTGAGATAGCTTTTACATACCCAATATTGAAATTGCTCAACTGTCTTGGCGTTATTCAGTTTGTGAAGAGGTAATTGGTTTAGGGTTTTTCAAAACATGTTATTCGTAAAATTGATGCTATCTTTGAATGGAAAAACATAGGAGAAAACGTTGTTTTGCTCCAAAAAGTGTTCCAAACTGTTATAGTTTTTCAGCATTTCTTGTGTGTTTGCCGTTTGCCTTTGTGCCGTTGTAGAGCAGTTTAGGTTGGTTGCTATCTGGTGTTGTGCTATGTGCCAATGGGTTATTTTTTGAATGACATCAAACAGCCGTTCGATGTAATTTTTAATTTCGATTCCGTTGGTCAGGTGGTTTGGCTGACATTGAAAACCCGTTAGTTTTAGGTGTCTGGATTGGGTTTGCCCTTTTCCGCCATAGAAGTTTTGATTTTGAAGTCCATTTTGCAGTTTCTTCATTTTTTGTTCAAAAATCAGGCTATCTATCTCGTTTTCAAAATCATGTTGTAGGTCTTTGTGGTTCATTTCGTTGAGCCATTGAGCCATATTTGCCCTAAATTTGTGTTTTTGCCCGTTTATAAAAGTCGAATCGGCGAGCCAAAT
>JAYWHZ010000280.1:0-2521 GCA_043777395.1 Bacteroidota bacterium | reverse complement strand
CTATCGACAACCGTGTGGTACTGACGGGTCGTTTTCAGGGTTCGGCAGCCGCTGCGGCAGGTTCGGTCAATCGTCAAATCTATGATTTGTTGAACAGCGTTGGTTCTAACACGGCTCAGTTTTTCACCAATGCCATCAATACCAAAACACAAGGCTTAGATGTTGTTGCAACGTATGACCAGCCGATTGGTACAGATATGGCTTTGCGGTTTAGTGCAGCAGGTAACTTTAACCGCACCGAAGTTACAGCCGTTAATCCTATCAATGGTTTATCGGGCGACCAAAGCAGCCTTTATACGTCGGTTTATTTTGACCGTGAGCAACGTGGTGTGTATGAATGGGCAAACCCTCGCCAAAAAATCAATGGTTCGGTCAATTTCAAGTACAAAAATTTGAGTGTGTTTGTGCGTGTGGTTCATTTTGGTATCATCAAATATTTTCATCCCACAGACCCTATTGCTGATGCAAGCGGCAACGTAGATGCTACAAAGTTTGTTGCCAACCGTTTTAATGGTTTTGCAAAAGAGTCGAGAGACCAAACGTTTTCGGCTAAAAATCTTACGGACCTCGTCGTGTCGTATCAAATCAACAAAAATGTAGGTTTCTCGGTTGGTGCCAACAATCTCTTTGATGTTTATCCTGACAAGCACACCCATTCAGACAATGACAGCTACGGTCGTTTTCCGTATTCTCGCCGTGTAACGCAGTTTGGATTTAATGGTGCTTACTATTTTGGTCGCTTGACTTTGAGCCTCTAAAATTAAAAAAAGGGACGATTTATAGATTTATAGATGCGAAATAAAAGCATTTGAAATAAAAAAGTACAACATATAAAAAAAAGTATTATATTTGCACTATAATTTTTCATGTTGTTGTTTAAAAGTTTTTAGAATTAAAAATGAGAAGCCCTGCCGAGACGGTTGGGGCTTTTTTTTGTTGATAAATTACCAAATTATTAATTTAAAAAATAAATGTTAAAAATCTTGCGGATATGTAGAAAAGTCGTTAGGTTTGTAACACACAACAAAAATCTTAATTCAATAAACAAAAATGAAAAAACCACCTATTACCCAAAATTTTAGTCTTTGTTTTAGCATTTTTCGGCATGGTTCAAATTGAACTCCTACATCTGTCTCGAAACAACACCAAGATAGCAGGCACAGCAGGTAGAAGGGGTTTTTATTGGGCAAAAACAAACGGCAATTATACCCTCAAACTGACAATAAAATCCACATAACAATCAGCAATACCTTAGGACAAACCGTTTTTGAGCAAACAATAGCCAACACAGACCAAAAAAACCAGATAGAAGTCAATATTTCAAATCAAAATAGTTGGTTCAAAGGGCTTTATTTTATTAAAATAAATATGAACAACAAACAAACCACTGCCCAAAAAATTATTTTTAATTAAAGATTATACATAGAGATTGTTTAAACTTTTGGTTGGAAACGGCAAAGGCGGCTAATTTTTGAGATTCCGCAATCTCTGCCTATAAAAATGAGGTTTATCCAAATTTATTTAACAAAAATGAAAAAGTTTAAACAGATTCACAAAAAAACCGCTCAAAATATTGCATTTGGGCGGTTTATCAAAAATTAAAATTTACGGTTACAAAATCGTAAATCGTATGCTTAGCCCTGCATTGACGTTGGCGTTTCGGTAGGTGTTGGCAACGACCGGCACGTTGATGTTTTGATCCCAAAACAAGCGAGCGGTAACTCTATTATTGACCTGATAGTCCATGCTTGGTCTGATGCTAAACACTTTCATGCCTTGTTGTGCTTGTGGGATTATGCCGTCGAGGTCTCTTAATATGGTTACGTTGTCTCTCATGGTGAAGTCAAAACGCATGTTGATGTCGTTTTGGAGCGGTTTTCCGTTGATGGTGATGGGCAGATTGGGCGTTTTTAGTCGGTATCCGATGCCGATTGTCAGGTCGTTGTTTCGGCTTTCGGTCATGCGTGCGTTGTTGAGTCCCAGTGTGATGTTTCTACTTTTGTTGTATTCAAACCGTGCGGTGAGGCTGTTTTTGAGGGTGATGTCTATGCCAATAAAGGGTGCAAATTGTTCGTTGATTTGTATCGTTTCAATTTTATTTTTGGAATAAAAGTCGCCCGGCAGTCGCCCCAAGCTTCTTCCTGTGGTGTCTCTGTTGATGCTTTTTCCGTTGGCATCGCCCAAGAAATAGAGGTTAGAGATGAAGCTCGACATGGTGTAAGTGGCTCGGTAGCTGTGGTTTATGTTTATGTTTTGGGCAAATTTTTGTACAAAAGGCAGGTTGCTCAGTCCTGTGTAGGTGATACGCCAGTTTGGGAGCGGCAGGCGTGTTTTGTTTGGTTTGAGCGGGTTGGTGCTGACTCCGTTGGGGTTTTGCCCCGTATATGCTGCCAAGAAAGCGGGAATGAGTACATCGGGCGACTTTCGGCTGTATCCCGAAGGAAATCCGAGGCTGTCGATGCCTGTCGAGTTTGGATTTTCGGCTGCCAATCGTTGGGCAATGGTTCGCCTGCTGTCCAAA